>JAOUNI010000025.1 GCA_029881035.1 Gammaproteobacteria bacterium
GTCGCAGGTAGAAAAGTTGAGCGATTTATTGCGAAGCAATATGGAAACCGCTGCCGATTTGAGTGTGAAGCTGGTGGTGGATATTGGCGTCGGCAGCAACTGGGATGAAGCGCATTGATGCTTAAGTTAAAGTGCGCGGCAAGGTGAATGAAAGATTAAATCGAATGTGTTCCTGTTTTATTTTTTAATTAAAGCTGTAAAGAGCGAGGGTATGTGTGATGGATTTTATTGTTGAGTAATTTACCATTTTTATGTTTATTGCGTTTAACTCCATCAGCTCCCCAGGTGCCCCATTGTTTAAAAAAGAAAGCAATATTTTGCTTATCACATTGTGTTTGAATGTTTAATACCCACTGCTCCTTCATGGGACGTGCTTTACTGCCGCTTTCGCCTCCAACAATAACCCAATGAATGTCAGAAAAATCAACTTCACCCAAATCTTCTAGTAAGGGTTCAATAGATAAAAAACGGATTTTTGCTGGTATCTTTTTTAATACATCCATGCGAGGTAGTCCTTCTTTAATATTTTCAATAGTTACTCCTAACCAGACATTGTCAGGCACGTCTTTATTTTTAAAATATGAAAGAAGTTGATTTTGACGTTTTGTTAATATCTGGTAGCGATGCTGCGGTGTTTGTCGAATCACATCAAATATTTTATCAATAAATGAAAAAGGTACATTTTCGTGAAATAAATCACTCATTGAATTAACAAAATAAGTGGTAGGTTTTTTGCGTTTAATCGGCTGTGTTAACCGATCGGGCAACAAACTTAACTCAAATCCATTTTGATAGCCATTTGCACCCATGGCCTTTAATCGTTTTGCCATTACTTCAGCGTAACAATTTTTGCATCCAGCTGATACCTTGCTACAGCCTGTAATTGGGTTCCAAGTTTGTTCTGTCCATTCTATTTGGGTTTTAGTTGTCATAAGTAAAAGTTATGTTTTTAGTGATTTTTTCGGCAATGTTCCATTGGGTTTTCTTGTTAGTAATATTATCAGACCCATTTAAAACTGTTATTTTATTATTAATACAAAGCGTGTTTAAAACATCTTTTGCATGACTTGGCAAAAACTCCTCTATGATGCTGAAGTCTACAATTTCAGCATTAGTCATTATTTTTTTGTTTTTTAGTTCTTTTTCTAAGTCTTTAGAAAACATATCAAATCTTGATGTGCCTTGTGTTCCAAAAATATCAACTTGCCCAGACTGTTGTACTTTAATATTTACCCCTTTACCGTCATCAGATTTTTTTAGTGCTATTTTGTTCATCAGTAGCATTCCTTCCCTATGCTTTGTTAAAAGAAAAATTGCATTTTTGCACTTTCCGCCATCAAGTAAAACAGGGCGCACATAGTCTAGGTTTAACTCTGATTTTATTTTGTTTTTAATGGATTGCATAAAATCATCTATACCATCATAGTTGGACATTCCTCTTGTTGTAAACTCCTCCACAAATTTTCTTGTTTTGTGCTCCTTCGCATAATCATTTTTGTTTGAAAATCTATAACCATGAAAAACAGGTGTAAATAAAAAAACTTCTGTGTATGGCAGTGCCATTAAATCCCTTAAATTATCAATTGTTACATCAGAATATTTAAATGGGTCAAGGAAAAAGAATTTTGGAGTGTTACTGTTTTTAAATTTATGCAATATATTAGTAAGAGAGTTTTGGAAGTCTTTATTAGTTATAGGGTGTATGTTTATATATGAGTGAGAGATATTATTAAGTTGCAACTCCAGATCGTCAGTATATTCTTTGATTTTATCGTTAAATAATATATCGACTTCTAGGTCTTTCTGTTTCAAAACAGGGTTTGTTAAAATATATTGCACCTGCTTAATTAATACTAATGGACTACCATCTTGATTACCGTTTTTTCCAGCGCCACAGAATAAATCAGCTATTAAACAACGCTTAAATGTTTGTAGTATTTTAGGCAAATAACCAGTTATATATTCTTCGTAAACTCTGACTTTAGCAGCTGTCAAGTCATTTTGTTCAACAAAAAAATCACTCATTTTTCATCCTTAATTATATTGATCCTATTAATCATTAAATTAATAAATTAATGGGGCCAAGTCTTGCATTTTGCCTTGGCGCTGCAATGACTTAACTGATGTTTTTTTATTGTTGTTAGCATCATCCTTAAAAATCCCGTCCTTCTAAATGGTGGGGTATTTTGAATTAGGTTATTTTTACGCTATCTGCGGGTAAATGGGAAGTGCTGGTTTGATTGTGAGTTGGATGGGCAGTTAATAGGGGCAAAACGGTGGGATGCGGGTTTGCGGGGTGCTGGTTGCACTTCGAGCGCCATTTTTCGACCATTTATCGAGAGTGTTTTGACTTCCGGGGTGATTTGTTTTTAATTAGGGGTGAGTCATTTTTGTGTTGCGCTGGTGTTCGGCGCGAGTCTGTTCCCTTTCATGGGTGGACTGTGACGGGGCTGGTTTCCCCAAGCTAGTCCCGTTTGTTGCCCGGTCGTTTTGGCCGGGCTTTTTTTTGCTCGATTATGCCTGTTCGTGTGTTTTTGCTGTTGCTGGCAGTTCCAGCCATTCATTCAGCTTGTTGACCAGTTGTTCCAGACCGATTTTGTCCAGGGACGAGAATATCTGGATGCTGGCATCGTAACCTTCGGTTTTTAACAGCTTTTTGCACTGGAGCAGTGCAGTGTTTTGAGCGCCACGCTTGAGTTTGTCTGCCTTGGTGAGCAGTATGTGAGCGGGCAGGCCAAAGTGCTGGCACCAGTCCAGCATCTGCAAATCGAATTCTTTGAACGGGTGGCGGATGTCCATGATGATGACCAGGCCGCGGAGCACGTCTGTCTGTTCCAGATATTTCCCCATCAGCTTTTGCCATTCTTCCTTGACAGCCAGAGGCACTTTGGCAAAGCCGTAGCCGGGCAGGTCAACCAGGCGGCGCTTTTCGTCGAGTGCAAAGTAGTTGACCAGGCGGGTGCGGCCGGGGGTTTTGCTAATTTTTGCCAGTGTTTTGTTATCGCACAGGGTATTGATCGAGCTGGATTTTCCGGCATTGGAGCGGCCAACAAAGGCAACTTCCATGCTTTCGCCCTGTGGGAACTGCTGGGTGGTGCCGGCGCTGATCAGGAATTTGGCTCGCCGGTAGTAATGATTGATGGATTGAGTGCTCATGGGGGTGCATTATGCGGCTAAAAAGGAGAATGACAAGATAATACAGGTGATTTGCCTGTCCGACTTTATGAAATATGACGGTTAGTGTAGAATCTCGCCACATTTTGCCCATTGGCGGGCTGACAGGCTCGGAGTTTTGAAGTAATGAAAAAAATAATTGTATCAAGTTTTGTTTTATTTATGTCACTGGCGGGCGTGGCTCACGCAGCGGGTGATGCGATTGCCGGTAAAGATAAAGCAGCAGCATGTGTTGGTTGTCACGGTGTGGATGGTAACAGTATGGTGCCGACTTTCCCAAATCTGGCAGGTCAGGGCGAGAAATATATTGCCAAGCAGATCGCTGATTTTAAAGCGATGACAACGCGTAAGGATGACACTATGGTCGGTATGTCTGCAATGCTCGCGACTAATCAGGACGCACTGGATGTGGGTGCTTATTTTGCCGCGCAGAAGTTGAACAGCACTGCACCGGTTGATGAAAGCAAATTAGCTCTGGGTCGTGAAATCTACAAAGGCGGCAATCTGCAAACGGGTATTCCGGCTTGTCAGGGTTGTCATGGCCCTACCGGTGCAGGTAATTCAGCAGCTGGTTATCCTCAGCTGGGTGGTCAGTTTGTTGAGTACCTCATGAAGCAGTTACACGCCTTTAAAGATGGTTCACGCAGTAATGATGACCGCGCCATGATGCGTGATGTCATGGGCCGTATGACTGAAGCTGAGCTTGAAGCGGTAGCGCATTACATAGCAAGTCTTAAATAATCGATAAACGATTAAAGAATTTGCTGGAAAAGGATGGCCTGGCCATCCTTTTTTTTGCTTTAACGCTTTGTTTATTAGGTATGTCCACGTCTAGCGGATACAATACGACGAAATTTTGAATTGAAGATTGATCATGTCTGAATCTGGGAACTTATTGCTATTAGAGACGCGCCAGCTGGAATGCGTGCGTGATGATCGTCTGTTATTTCGCGATCTGTCGTTTACGCTGGCGGCGGGTGAGATTTTGCAAATTGAAGGCGCCAATGGCAGTGGTAAGACCAGCTTGTTGCGTATTCTTTGTGGGCTGCGCCTGGCTGAGGCCGGGCAGGTGCTGTGGCAGGGCGAGGATGTCAGCGAGGTGCGCGAAGATTATTATGCCAACATGATTTATATTGGTCACCTGCCCTGTATCAAGGGCGATTTAACCACGCTGGAAAATATTCGTTCGCTGCTCGATACCCGATCGCAATCGGTGCCGCTTGATGAGATTGAGCTGGCGCTGACAAAAGTGGGTCTGGCAGGTTTTGATGATGTGGTCGCCAAGGCACTTTCCTCGGGGCAGCGCCGCCGCATTCTGCTGGCCTTTTTGCTGCTGTCTAAAACAAAATTATGGATTATGGATGAGCCTTTAACTGCACTTGATGTGCATGGCGTGGCGCTAGTCGAGTCAATGCTGATGGAGCATCGTGAGGCCGGTGGTAGTGCGATTTTTACTACGCATCATGGCATGAAGCTGCCCTGTGAAATGCGCTCGGTGACGCTGGGGGGCAAATGTTAAAAGCTTTTTATCATTTGCTGGTCAGAGATTTACGCCTGGCCTTCCGTTCTCGCCACGAGCTGGCAAATCCGCTGATCTTTTTTGTGCTGGTGGTGACCTTGTTTCCACTGGCGGTAGCGCCGAGTGCTGAATCACTAAGGGTAATGGCGCCGGGTGTGATCTGGGTATCGGCCCTGCTTTCAGTATTATTGTCTCTGGATCGCCTGTTCAAACAGGATTATGAAGATGGTTCGCTGGATCAGTTGATGTTAAGCCCGAATCCACTGGTGATCCTGGTGCTGGCTAAAGTTGGTGCGCACTGGTTATTGACCGGATTGCCGCTGGTGTTGATAGCACCGCTGCTGGGCATGTTTATGTATGTGCCGGATGAGGCAATTGGTGCATTGATACTGAGTCTGTTGCTGGGCACACCGGTATTGAGTTTGGTTGGTGCGATTGGTGTTTCGTTGACGGTGGCAGTGAACCGCGGCGGCGTTTTGTTGTCTTTGATTATTCTGCCACTGTACATTCCGGTATTAATTTTTGGTGCCAACGCGGTTGATGTCGCCAGCGATGGTATGAGCGTACGCGGGCAGATGTTATTCTTAGCCGCAGTGCTGGCTCTGTCAGTGTCGTTAGCACCTCTGGCTACGGCGGTGGCCTTGCGTATTACGGCATCAAGATAGGTTTTACCAGGATAAATTTTAAGGGTATTTAGGGTTATGTTTAAAAAAATATGGGGTTGGATACAGCGGTTTTCGTCACCCAAGCATTTTTACAGTATTTCCGGAAAGCTGATCCCATGGTTTGCTGTGCCTGCCGCACTGCTGGGTATCTACGGTTTATACATGGGCCTGTTTGTGGCGCCGACCGATTATCAGCAGGGTGAAAGTTACCGTATTATCTTTATTCATGTGCCCGCGGCCTGGATGTCGATGTTTATTTATGTAGTGATGGCGATATCAGCAGCCATTGGCATGATCTGGCAAATTAAACTGGCGGATATGATTGCGTCAGCGAGTGCACCCATTGGTGCCTGGTTTACCTTCCTGGCGCTAGTTACCGGCTCACTCTGGGGCAAGCCGATGTGGGGTGCGTACTGGGTCTGGGATGCACGCTTAACCTCTGAATTAATTTTACTTTTTTTGTATTTTGGTTATATGGCCTTGCAGTCTTCGATCGAAGATCAGCGTACTGCCGATAAAGCCAGTGGTTTGCTGGCGATCGTCGGTGTGGTCAATATTCCAATCATTCATTACTCGGTGGAATGGTGGAACACCCTGCATCAGGGAGCCACGGTAGCGAAGTTTGATAAGCCTTCCATGCATATTGATATGCTAATCCCTTTATTGGTAATGGCGATTGCCGCCAAACTTTTTTATGCGGCGATTGTACTGATTCGAGCCAGAAATGAAGTGCTGTATCGTGAACGCAATCGTCAATGGGTTAGAGAACTGGTGGAAAAATTATGAATGGTGCTGAATTTAGTTGGTCAGAGTTTTTTCATATGGGCGGTTATGCGGGCTTCGTCTGGTCGTCGTACGGTCTGGCATTAGTCATGGTTGTGTTCAATATTGTTTCACCAATGATAGAGCGCAAGCGGGTTATATCGCGTGTAAAACGCGCCATTAAACGCGATGCAAATAGTAGTCAGGCGAGTTAAAAAAATTATGAGTATGAATAAACGTAGTAAAAGAAAGTTGCTGGTTGTGATGGTGTTGCTGGGTGTAGCGCTGGCTACCGTATTGGGCTTGACCGCTTTTGAAGAAAACCTGCTGTATTTTTACAGCCCGACCATGGTTAAAAATGGCGAGGCACCGGCAGAACGAAGTTTCCGTGCGGGCGGTCTGGTCGTGGCCGGCAGTGTTGAACGTGCCTCGGATAGTCTGTTGGTGAAATTCGATATAACCGATAACGAAGAAACCATGAGGGTTGAGTACAGCGGCATCCTGCCGGACCTGTTCCGTGAAGGTCAGGGTATTGTTGCCATGGGCGCATTTAATGATAAAAATGTCTTTGTTGCCACTGAAGTGCTGGCCAAACATGATGAAAACTACATGCCACCTGAAGTGGCCAGTGCGTTAAAAGCAGCGGAGCAGAATAAATGATTCCTGAACTTGGGTTATTCGCCCTGATTATCGCGTTTGGTATCGCCATTGTTCAAGGTGTGGTGCCTTTGGTTGGAGCTGCACGCAACGATGCAACTATGATTGCGCTGGCCAGACCCGCCGCATGGGCGCAGATGCTGTTTGTCAGCATTGCTTATGCGGCACTGACCTATTCTTTTGTGGTGCATGATTTCTCCGTACTCTATGTCTCCCAGCATTCCAATCTGGTTCAGCCATTAATGTATCGCATTTCGGGCGTCTGGGGTTCGCATGAAGGTTCGATGTTGTTGTGGGCACTGATTCTATCTATATGGACCACAGCCGTTTCTATATACAGTCGCGGTTTGCCGAACGTATTGATGGCACGCGTGCTGTCGGTGATGGCTCTGATCAGCGTGGGCTTTTATGCCTTCATGCTATGGACTTCGAATCCTTTCGAGCGCATTTTTCCAGTACCTGCCGATGGTAATGCGCTCAATCCTCTGTTGCAGGACCCTGGTCTGGCAATGCATCCGCCGATGTTATATATGGGTTATGTGGGTTTCTCAGTGGCGTTTGCTTTTGCTGTCGCTGCCTTACTGGGCGGCAAGCTGGATGCAACATGGGCGCGCTGGTCGCGGCCATGGACGACAGTTGCGTGGAGCTTTCTGACCTTTGGTATTGCACTCGGTAGCTGGTGGGCTTATAACGAACTGGGCTGGGGTGGCTGGTGGTTCTGGGATCCGGTAGAAAATGCTTCGTTCATGCCATGGCTGGTTGGTACTGCGCTGATTCATTCTCTGGCCAGTACCGAAAAACGCGGTGTCTTCAAAAGCTGGACGGTATTGCTGGCGATCCTGGCTTTCTCGATGAGCTTGCTGGGTACCTTCATTGTGCGCTCCGGTGTACTGGTCTCGGTGCATGCGTTTGCAACCGATCCTGCGCGCGGTGTATTTATTCTTATTTTCCTGTGTGTTGTTATTGGCAGTTCACTGGCATTATATGCATGGCGTTCGGGGACTGTGGTTTCAACTGGACGCTTCACCTGGTTCTCCAGGGAAACGGCTTTATTGCTGAATAATATTATTTTGCTGACAGCGACGGCTGCCGTGTTTGTTGGCACCATGTATCCGCTGGTGGTGGATGCGCTGGGAATCGGCAAAATCTCTGTGGGTCGCCCTTATTTTGACACCATGTTTGCGCTGGTTTCGATCCCTTTAATTCTGTTGTTGGGTATTGGTCCAGTCATGCGCTGGAAAAATGATAGCTCAGAGCGGATCATAAAATCGCTATCGATTGTTTTTGCTATCTCGTTGTCACTGGGCATTGTCCTGCCGTTTATTGTTGATGGTGTTTTGAACATCGCTACGGGTCTGGGTCTGGCCGGTGCGTTGTGGATTGCGATTACCACGGTGCAGATTTTTTATCAGAGAATAAAAGCCGGCTCACGTATGCCATTGTCTTTCCTCGGTATGATTTTGGCGCATCTGGGCATGGCCGCGTTCGTCGCCGGCGTCACCATGGTGATGACTTACAACCAGGAGAAGGATGTCAGGCTGGAGCCGGGTTCAACTTATGAGCTGTCCGGTTATGAGTTCAAATTTAACGGCGTAAAAAATGTTACCGGTCCGAACTATGAAGCTCAGGAAGGTCATCTGGAAGTGTTTGATCAGGGTGAAAAGATTGCCGATTTGCATCCACAGAAGCGCGCTTATTCCGCAATGGGCAACCCTATGCCGATGACCGAGGCATCAGTTGATACCAGACTGATGCGAGATTTATACGCTGCCATGGGTGAGCCACTGGGTGATACGGCCTGGAGTTTGCGTTTGTATTACAAGCCGATGATTAGCTGGATCTGGCTGGGATGTTTAATGATGACGGTGGGTGGTGTCCTTGCTGTCAGTGATCGACGTTATCGACAGAAACGTTCGTAGGTATATAGGTTAAGGCGATGACTGAAATAAAACAGAATAATAAATCCATGTTGCAGCGCTTTATGCCGCTGATTATTTTTACATTACTGGTGGTTTTGCTGGGCGTTGGTTTAACTTTAAATCCCCGTTTGATTCCTTCACCCCTGATTGGCAAACCGGTGCCGGTATTTGAATTACCTCTGCTAAATAAAGAAGGTGTTTTTAGTAGTGAGGATTTCAAAGGTCAGATCACCTTGCTGAATGTCTGGGCGAGCTGGTGTTATGCCTGTCGACAGGAACACGAAGTGGTGAAGCAGTTAGCACGATCGGGCCTGAATGTCATAGGCTTCAATTATAAAGACAAGAAGGAGGATGCGCAGTTGTGGTTAAGGCAACTGGGCAACCCCTATCAGCTGGTGATGGCCGATGAGGATGGACGTGCGGCCATGGACTGGGGCGTGTATGGCGCACCCGAAACTTTTTTGATTGATCAGCAGGGTATTATCCGACACAAAGTAATCGGTCCGGTTTCAGATCAGCAGAATTACGATGAGCTGATAGCGGCGATTAAGAAAATTTCAGGCAGTAATTTATGAAGACTTTATTTGCAATAGTACTACTGGTATTCAATGCCGGCGTTCTGGCAGCACCGATGGATAGTTTTGAGTTTGAGTCCGAAGCGCAGGAAAAAATATTTCACAAATTGAGTGAAGAACTACGATGTCTGGTTTGCCAGAATCAGGCGATTGCCGAATCCAATGCGGACCTGGCGAAAGATTTGCGAACAGAAATACACACCATGCTGCTGGCTGGTAAAAGTGAAGAGCAGATTAAGGAATTTATGGTTAATCGATACGGTGATTATGTTTTGTATGATCCTCCCTTCAAGCCTATGACATGGTTGCTGTGGATTGGCCCCATAGGTGTTTTATTTTTAGGACTGCATTACGCGCGGCGTTTTATCTTTCAGCAAAATGCATCGGAAGCACCCGGTGAATTATCTGCAGAAGAAGCTGAGCGTATACGAGATCTGCAATCTGAATTAAATCGTTCTGATCAAAGTAATAATAAAGAGACTGGCAATATGAAAAAAGAGAAGCGTTCATGAATATTTCTTTCTGGGGTGCCATGTTGCTGTTATTGCTGGTGGCTATAGTTATCATGATTTTTCCATTGCTCAGGGTTAGGCCAACGCATTCTCTGGCGTATAAAACCAGTAATATTAAATTGCATGAAGAAAAACTAAACGAGCTGAATATTGACCTGCAGGAAGATCGTATTGATCAGGCCGCTTATAAACTGGCCAGACAGGAGCTAGATAGAGAGTTACTGGTCGATACGCCAATGGAGAGCAAGGACAATGCAGCACTGCATTATACGACGGAAGCAAAAAAACATCCGGCATTAGCTTTGGCTATTGCCGTATTTCTGCCTGCATTGAGTTTGCTGGTTTATATGCAGCTCGGCATGCATGCTGATAGTCAGCAGGAAATGATTGCAGCAGCCACAGACAAGAATGTACCATCAGTGGAAGCTATGGTGGCAAAGCTGGAAAAGTATCTGCAGGAGAACAAGGGCGAGTTTAAAGACTGGGTCATGTTAGGACGATCATATAAATATATGGGTCGTTATGGTGAAGCAGCGAATGCTTTCATCACCGCAAGTGAGATCGAGCAGAGCCCCCAACTCATGCTGGAGCACGCTGAAGTGCTGGCTCTGATGAATGGCCAGAAATTCAATGAGGAAGCTCGCGATTTATCTCTCAGGGCTCTGGCTATGGCACCGGGTGATGTCAATGCATTATGGTTTGCCGGTGTCGCAGAATTTCAGTTTGCTCATTACCGTGAAAGTATCGAATATTTATCACAGCTAGCATCGGTGGCCGGGGAAGATGCTGAAATTGATCGTTCTATAAGGATGTATATAGAAGAAGCTCGCAAGCAGTTGATCGCCGCGGGTGAATCGGTGGCTGCGATGGATGAGTTATTACCGCCTGTTAAAGCAGCACCGCCTGTAGCAAATTTGACCAGTTTGAAGGTTAAGATTGATATCAGTAATGAAGCGAGAGAAAATTTTGCTAGTACCGATATTGTGTTTGTTTATGCCAAAGCTTTAACAGGGCCAAAGATGCCGTTAGCGGCACAACGGCTGACTTTGGCGGATTTGCCAGCTACAGTGGTGCTGGATGATAGTATGGCCATGGTTGAAGGTATGAATTTAAGCGCCTTTAAACAGGTAGTTGTTTCAGCGCGAGTGAGTAAAACAGGTACAGCGATTGCGCAAAGCGGTGATTATATCGGAGAGATAGTAGTAGACGATGTCACCTCGACCAGCGAGCTGAGCATTGGCATTGATAAACGGGTTCCTTAAAATAATCAGAATTTTCAGTACGGAGTTGTAACATATGTTAAAAAAATTGGCTTGCATTGGTTTCTTCTTACTTTTGTCGAGTGGTTATGTACAGGCCGTGGAGTACAAAGAGGGTGTTGAATATCAGCGCGTTTCTGATCAGCCTACTGAGTCGATAGATAAAGTTGAGGTAATCGAGTTCTTTTGGTATGGCTGTCCGCACTGCTATACATTTGATCCAATACTATCAAAATGGCTGGAGACAAAACCTTCTAATGTTGAATTCATTCGTGTGCCTGCGGTGTTCAGGCCTGAGTGGAAAGTGCATGCACGTACCTATTATGCGTTGCAGGCCATGGGTCTGGGTGAAAAGTATCATTCAGTCATATTTGATGCTATGCATAAAGACAAGAAGGATATCTATAGTGAAGAGGCGATGATTGATTTCCTGGTTTCAAAAGGCGTGAATGAAGAAGACTTCAAGGATGCTTATAATGCTTTTTCTATAGATGGTCAGGTACGAAAAGCTATTCAGAAGGTCAAGGGTTATGCAATCAAGGGAGTGCCTGCTTTGGGTGTTAATGGTAAGTACCTGGTATCAGGCACCAGCGCCGGCAGTTATGAAAATATGCTCAGAATTGTTGATTTTTTGATTAAAAAAGAAACTACCACAGCAGCTAAAAAATAGCTGCTGTGAGAAATTGGATTAATTAACGGGGTAGACCCACACCCAGAGTTCATCCCGACTGGTGTCATGCCAGGTTGCGCGTATGCGAGTTTTGATTTCCTTATTTTTAATGGATTGATCAATTTGTTTGTCAGAGATGACATAGGCTTTATCGTTAACCACCCGTTCATTGATGGTTTGAACGCTACTAATTTCTACGCCCAGTTGTGCCGCCAGTTTTTCGCGAGCACGTGAAATGGCCAGTTCTTCCTGATAGTGACGACCTTTAACGTGGGTGGCTGAAGATCCGACGGCGCCCTGTTCAGGGTTATTGATCCAGTCCGGCCTGTCTAGTTTGACAGGCCTGGAACTGCAGGCAGAAATAATAAATAACAGGATAAAAGGTAATATCTTGTACATAAACTTCTCTCTTATAAACATTAGTTTAAATTAGCCAGAATTATAACAGTGAAATCCCTGATTAACGGGGTTTCTGTGAAGTGATTAACAGAGATGTTATTCAGTTTTACTATAGACTTCGACGATAAATTCGATGATAGTAATTGCATACCTAAGTTATCTCGGTTATGTTTATGCAAGAAGAATAATGAATATTGATTAAATGATGGAGATCAAAAAAATGAAAGCAAGAAATAGTCTATTTATTGTCGGTGGTGTGGCGCTGTCTGTATTGCTGACAGCCTGTGGTTCAGAAGAAGTAAAATCAGTGGCCCTGGAGTGCTCCTTCCCAGATTCTCCAACTACAGCGGCACCAGGCTGGGTGTGTGATGAGCCGGTACATGGTATTGAAGTATACGCAGTGGGTTCTGCCGAGAAAACGGCAGCCGGTGTCGCGTTTGCCAAGAACATGGCCGCCACCGATGCACGTGTGCAAATGGCACAGGCGATGAAGGTACATGTAACAAACATGGTTAAGCAATACGCTGAAACCACTGGGGCGGCCAGCAGCGAAACTGTTGATAAGGTGAATACTTCGGTGACCAAGCAAATCACTGATCAGATGTTGACAGGCTCAAAGATTTTCAGAAATATCGTTAGTCCAAATGGTGTTATGTATGTACTGGTCGGCATGGATAGCAATATGGCCGCTAAGGCAACTGAAGAAGCCGTGCGTACCAGCATGAATAATGATAAGGCTCTATGGCAGCAGTTTAAAGCACAAAAAGGGCAGGATGAACTGGCGGCTGCTATCGCTGCAGGTAGGCAATAAAACCTCACATTTATTCATAAAATGCTTATTAATAAAAACCGGTACCTGATTTATTTTAGGTGCCGGTTTTTATATTTAAGAGGTCTAAAGATTAAAAATGTTCAGGCTAAGTAAACTTTCAGGTATTTTGAGCGGAGTCTTATCCGTGACTATGGTCAGTCAGTTTTCATATGCAGAAGATGATTTTGCAAAATGGAAACAGCAGACGCAGGATTCATTTCAGGAATACAAAGATAAAAGGGATAAAGAATTTACTGCGTTTTTAGAAATGCATTGGAAAGAGATGGATTTGTTGAAGGGTATTGAGCTTGATCCAGTGCCTAAGCCTGCTGTTATTCCAGTGGCTCAGAAAATGCCAGTCAAACTACCACCACTGGAACCGACGCCAGTAGTTCAAGATCTACCTAAGCCTGTGCCAGATGTTAAGGCACCCGAGGTGCCAGTATCCAGTGTCAATTTACCAACAGCTCCTGAAGACAAACCAGAGCCGGTAGTATTAAAACCTGTCACTCCTCTGTCGGTCATTAAACCGGTTTTACCACCACAGTCTTTTGTGGCGCATAAGGGGAGAAAAATGATGATTACCTATTTGGGTGGTAGCTATGCTTTTTACTACGATCCAAAGTTAAAAACTAATTTATCTCAACGCATTGATGAAAAAGCTGTTAGTAAATTTTGGTCGACTATGAGTTTGGCGGACTATGATGATTTAATTGCTCAGGTGGATGAAAAATCAAATATGCTGCAACTTAATGACTGGGCATATGCTTTATTAGTTCATGAAATCTCAAAGCAACTGTACCCGTCTTCAGAGGCAGGTCAGTCACTATTTACCTGGTTTATGTTGGCTAAAGCGGGTTATCAATCACGTATAGCCTACAATGATCGTAATGTCTTTTTATTAGTACCTACCCAACAACCTTTGTATGCAGTGCCTTATTTTACTTTTAATAAAGTGCGTTATTACGCCGTGCGTTTTGATGGGAATGGTCAGAAATTAGGCCAGGTTTATACCTATGATGGAAATTATCCAGGTGCAGATAAGCCGCTAAATATGCAAATGAATAATGAGGCGCTAGTTAACGGACGGCCAGTACGCAGAGATTTGTCGTTTGAGTTTGAAGGTAGGCGTTATGTAATTCGAGCTATTTATGATAATGAGCGTATAAGGTTTATGGAAACTTATCCGCAGCTTGATCTGGAATGGTATTTCAAGGGTAGAGTGAGTAATCTAGCATCAACACCTTTGCAGCAGCAGTTGAGTGATTACATGAGAGGCATGGATGAGCAGAAAGCCGTCAACTTTTTACTTAGATTTGTGCAAACATCTTTGCGTTATAAAACGGATGAAGTTCAGTTTGGTAAAGAAAATTATCTTTTCCCGGAAGAAACGCTTTATTATCCGTATTCCGATTGTGAAGATCGCTCAATTCTTTTTGCCTGGTTAGTACATAGCTTGTTAGGTATGGATGTTATAGGGCTGGATTATCCTGGCCACGTTGCAACGGCTGTTTTGTTTAGAGGTAGTATGGTGGGTGATGCGATTGTGCATAATGGAAAACGCTATACTGTTGCAGACCCTACCTATATAAATGCATCTGCTGGTATGACTATGCCGGATTTTAAAAATACAAAACCCGGGGTAATAACGATACGCTAATGTTTGCAAAAATAACCATTTTCGTAAAAATAAAAACCTGCGCTCTGCAGGTTTTTATTTAAACAGAGTAGCTTATAAAATTAGATGTCCTGGTCAATTCTTAAAAATAGTGCGTATTTAATACTACTGGTAATGGCCATTTTTGTCAGTGGAAAAAGTGTTTCAGCTGAAAATCAGGAAAATGAAAAACCGCATGTGGAAGACAAAACTAATGTTTGTGAGAACTTGAGAGGGGAAGGGGATGGCTGGATTGATTCGGTCCATACATTTTTAAGTGTAGAATTTTGTCAGCCTTCGGTCTGGTTTGATTCATTTTTTTCGGATAAACGAGTTGATGAAGAAGAGCGTGCAGGCACGCACGTACGTTGGCAGAATGATTATGTTCTGACCAAGGGAGGGGTTTGGACATATACTTCTAATATACATGCGAGTTTTAAATTACCTAAAACTAAAAAAAGTATTCATATTATTTTTGAGGGTGAGGAAGAGGAGAACTTGAGCGATGTTGTTCCAGTAAATCAGGATCAGGCCAAAGGTGACCTTGGGTTATTATATGCAATTACAAAATCTGACAGAGTTAATTTCAGTATCAGATTAAAACTTTCTCCTAGTATGCTTGTGCGCTATCGTTATACATGGCCGGTAACGGAGTCTTTTACTACACGATTTACTCATGAGATATATCAGCGAGATGATGCTGATAATACGGTTTCGAGAATAGATTTTGAGAAAAAAATTTCGGATATATTTTTATTGCGTCAAAGTAATTCATTAACACATTCAGAAATTTTTGAAGGTGAGAAATGGAACAGCAGTTTGGTGTTATATCAATATTTAACGGAGAAAAGTGCACTATCTTATGAGAGCAGCACGACAAGGTTAACTGAGCCCAGCAACTATGTGCAAAACTCACGTATAGGTGTGCGTTATCGCAGGAATGCCTATCGTAAATGGTTGTTTTATGAAATAGCGCCGGCAGTAAACTGGGATAGGGTATTTATAACGGATGAGCGTAAAGCTGCCTGGGAGATATTATTTAGGCTAGAAGTGAATTTCACAAATTTGTAATTTGAAAATGTGGCAGGAAATAAGGGAGTCCTGAGTGGAGAATTGCGTACCTACAAGTGCCCAGCCTTCCGGGTCATCATCAAAACACGATGATGTTCCAGACAAACTGGTCGAACGAGTGGTTTTCATCATGTCACCCGGCACATCATCAAAAAAAATCGCTTGAGGCGGGTTTGTGTTTAATGGCGCGCCCGAGTGGATTCGAACCACCGACCACAGCCTTCGGAGGGCTGTACTCTATCCAGCTGAGCTACGGGCGCAGATCATGGCGCGTAGTTTATCAGGCTTGTAGCAGCTTGTAAGACTGTTTAATCGAGAAAACGATTAACACTTCGATAAGTGATAGCTTCGGCCAAATGGGGCATTTCGATGTGCGCACTGCCGGCAATATCGGCGATGGTGCGCGCCAGTTTCAAAATACGGTGGTAGGCGCGAGCTGAGAGTCTGAGTTTGTCCATGGCCTGGTTGAGCACCTGCTTTTCACGGCTGCCCAGCTGGCAGAATTCGTCTATTTCCTTGTTGTTGAGGTCGATATTGCTCTTGCCGCAGCGTTGCATCTGTCGCTGGTAGGCCTGATTAACACGTTCACGTATTTGAGCGCTGCTCTCTCCCCGAGGTGCATTGCTGTCCAGAGCAGATTTATCAAGGCGTGGAACTTCAATATGAATATCGATGCGATCAAGCAGAGGTGCTGAAATTCGGCTGCGATGCCGTTTTTGTTGCTCGATGGTGCACAGGCATAATGATTTACCATCACAGCTGTAACCCTGAGGGCAGGGGTTCATTGCAGCTATAAGCTGGAAGCGTGCTGGAAACTCGGCCTGCCGGGCAGCACGTGAAATAATAATAGTGCCCGTTTCCAGTGGTTCACGCAGTACATCAAGTACATGCCGATCAAACTGGGTGAGTTCATCCAGAAACAGCACGCCATGGTGGGCGAGCGAAATTTCGCCCGGCGATGGGTATGAGCCACCACCGACCAGTGCAATTCCGGAAGCAGTATGATGCGGGCTACGAAAGGGCCGTTGTTTCCAGCTGCGGATATCGAAACCCTGATGGCTGATGGAACTCACCGAGGCGCTCTCCAGCGCGTGCTCATCGCTCATCGGTGGCAGTATGCTGGCTAAGCGTGAGGCCAGCATCGACTTACCGGTACCGGGCGGGCCGACCATGAGTAAATTGTGCCGACCTGCGGCGGCAATTTCGAGCGCGCGGCGGGCGTGGTGCTGGCCGCGAACGTCAGCCATATCAGTCACAGTTCCAGGTAATTCAGTGGCAATATTTCGAATGTCGGGGATATCGAGTTCGCCCTGCTGACGTAGGTACTGACAAATGCTGAGTAAATCTTTGGCTGATTTAACACAGGTGGTGGTGACTAAAGCGGCTTCTCTGGCGCTTTCCTCGGGGAGAACCAGTGTCCGGCCACTGGCACTGGCTGCTAATGAGGCGGGCAGGCAGCCGTTTACCGGACGTAAATGACCGGAGAGTGCCAGCTCACCGTGAAATTCATGGCTGCTCAGTAAATCATCATTGATCTGGCCGGAAGCGGCGAGTATGCCCAGGGCGATGGGCAGGTCATATCGGCCACCATCTTTGGGTAAATCGGCAGGTGCGAGGTTGACGGTAATTTTGCGCGTCGGGAATTCAAAATGGGAGTTGATGATGGCGGCGCGAACACGATCCTTGCTTTCCCTGACCGCCGCTTCGGGCAAGCCGACAATGGAAAGAGAGGGCAGCCCATTAGAAATGTGAACTTCAACGACAACTTCGGGCGCCTGAATGCCGACCAGTGCGCGGGTGTAAACGGTGGCGAGTTGCATGGCGTCCTTTCCAGTACTACTAAAGAGCACCCATTGTATGTAAAACCAGGCCTTGTTGAAAGGCACTGGCTTAAAACAGGGCTAAATAGATTTTTCGATGTCGGATAACTGTTTTTCCAGGCGATCCAGTTTTTCGCGAGTGCGTGCCAGCAGCGCCGCCTGTACATCAAACTCTTCTCGACTGACCAGATTCATTTTGGATAACGAGCTCTGCAACAGGGCTTTGATGCTGGATTCGAGATCCTGCTGCATCTGCTGAACACTGTCCGGTAGCAAGCCAGTTATTTTTTTTGCCAGATCATCAAATGTATTTTTACTGTTCATAGTTGTCGTGCCTGAAAAAAGTGATTTCATTTTACTGCAAAACTACGCACAGAAATAAAGCATTAGTCATTATCAGGCACCAAGTCAGTGCATGTGACCTTAATCAAAGTCTTAAAATTAACTTGGAAAGTAACATAACTCATTGTTATTAATTGGAAAATAATTTCTGGCACGCCGTCTGCATTAACAAGACCATAGTTGAAAGAATTTCAATTAAATTTTTTATAGACAATTTTATAGGAGTCGTAATTATGTTGAAAAAATCTATGGCATTAACAGCCGCTATGGCAGCAATTTTATCAAGTGGTAGCGCTCTGGCAGATGCATCTGTTAATGCTGCGGCGACAACTAATTATGTGTGGCGTGGCGTTACACAATCAACGGATACTGCTTCTGTATCCGGTGGAATTGACTGGTCAAATGCTTCTGGCTTGTATGTAGGAGTCTGGTCAGGTTCCCTGGTCGGTGGAACAGAAACTGATGTGTATGCTGGTTTTACAAGTGACGTAGGAAGTCTTGGCTATGATGTTGGTGTGCTCACTTATCAGTATAGCCAGACTCCTGATATTAATTTTACCGAGCTTTATCTTAATGTTTCTTTAAGTGATCTCACCGTTGGAATTGCGTCTACTGTGTCTGCAGCTGATGGAAATAAAACAGGTATGTTTGACAAGGGCGATATGTACGTGAGTGCCAGTTACGGGTTTAAAGCAGGTGTTTTTGATGCCAGTGCATATGGTGGTAGTTACATGTTCGAAAACGACAATTTATTTGGAAATGGCGATCTGGACTACAACCACTATGGATTGAGTTTTACCAGTGGTGAAGTAACAGTGGCACTGGAAAAGAATGATATTGATGGTGCTAACAATAGCAATGTTCGAGTTGTAGCAACATGGTCAAAGGCCTGGGATCTTTAATCAACGAGTAATTCATTATCTGGATTGTGCGCGCAGTTAGCTACAAAGGTGGCGTGCACAATCTGAGGAGTATATGTATATGAAATTAATTACTGCAATTATAAAACCTTTCAAGCTGGATGATGTGCGTGAAGCGCTTTCGGATATTGGTGTGCAGGGCATCACAGTCAGTGAAGTAAAAGGCTTTGGCCGACAGAAAGGGCACACCGAATTGTATCGAGGTGCAGAATATGTCGTAGATTTTCTGCCCAAAGTCAAACTCGAAGTCGCGGTCGCTGCGGACATGGCGGATAAAGTTTTAGAAGCTATTCGTGCGGCAGCGAATACAGGAAAAATTGGTGACGGAAAAATTTTCGTTTCTGCTATTGAACAGACAGTGCGTATACGTACTGGCGAATCCGGCGTCGAAGCGCTGTAACTCATACGAGGTATATAAAGATGGAAAATCAAATTTTTCAACTGCAATACGCGATAGATACCTTTTACTTTTTAGTAATGGGTGCATTCGTAATGTGGATGGCGGCAGGTTTTGCCATGTTAGAGGCAGGCCTGGTTCGTTCAAAAAATACAACAGAAATTCTAACTAAAAACATTGTGCTATATGCTGTGGCCTGCACCATGTATCTAATCTGTGGTTATCAGATTATGTACAGTGGTGGATATTTTCTCGATGGTATAGCCGGTGGTGATACGCTGGTGGCAGATGCACTGGCAGCATCAACAGAAAATGGTTTTGATGGTGACTCGGTGTATTCCAGCGCTTCAGACTTTTTCTTCCAGGTAGTGTTTGTGGCCACGGCAATGTCGATTGTTTCGGGCGCAGTGGCTGAGCGTATGAAATTATGGTCGTTTATTTTATTCGCCGTCGTAATGACAGGCATTATCTATCCAATGGAAGGGGCATGGACTTGGGGCGGCGAGTCTGTCTTTGGCCTTTTCTCCTTAGGTGATGATGTGGTTGATGAGGCAGGCAATATAATTATGACTGGCTTTGGCTTCTCAGATTTTGCAGGGTCAGGCATTGTGCATCTGGCCGGTGCCTGTGCGGCTTTGGCTGGTGTGCTGGTACTGGGCGCGCGCAAAGGCAAGTATGGGCCGAATGGTCAGGTCAACGCGATTCCAGGTGCAAACCTGCCGTTGGCAACACTGGGTACATTCATTTTGTGGATGGGCTGGTTCGGCTTTAACGGTGGCTCAGTGCTGAAATTAGGCGATATCGCTAATGCTAATTCAGTAGCAATGGTATTCGTAAATACCAATGCAGCTGCTGCTGGTGGCGTGATCGCGGCACTTGTACTTGCCCGTACACTGTTTGGTAAAGCAGATTTGACCATGGCATTGAACGGTGCACTGGCTGGCCTGGTGGCTATCACCGCTGAGCCTTCAACGCCAACACCGCTGGTGGCAACGTTGATCGGTGCGGTCGGCGGTATTCTGGTCGTGCTCTCCATCATAGGGCTGGATAAGTTACGCATTGATGACCCAGTGGGTGCCATCTCTGTACATGGTGTGGTCGGTATGTGGGGCTTATTAGCAGTGCCATTGACCAATGAAGGCACCAGTTTAGGTGGGCAGCTGGCAGGTTTGTTAACTATCGGTGGCTGGGTCTTTGGGGCAAGTCTGCTGGTATGGTTGGCTATCAAGTTCATCATGGGCGTGCGCGTCAGTGAAGAGGAAGAGTATGAAGGCGTCGATCTTGCCGAGTGCGGGATGGAGGCTTACCCAGAATTTACTGGCAAATAAATAGACTCCTGCTGGTAATGTTTGCCGGGTACAAATGTGCCCGGCTTTTTTGCTTGGTGTGATTATGTAATTAATGTGGTAAAAAGCTGGTTATTGCATACATCTATTGGGCCTGTTTGATTAGGCATAGTCGCGTTATAAAATTAATATAACGTAGTGATTCGAAAAAATTGAAAATACACAGGTGATTGAATGAAACTTATCAAAGCAATAATTAAACCGTTTAAGTTGGATGATGTACGTGAAGCCTTGTCAGCAATTGGTATACAGGGCATTACCGTTTCCGAAGTTAAAGGTTTTGGCCGTCAGAAAGGTCATACAGAATTGTATCGTGGTGCAGAGTACGTAGTAGATTTTTTACCCAAGGTGAAAGTCGAGACTGCAGTATCTGATGACCAGGTAGAAGCAGTTATTGAAGCGATTCGTGCTGCAGCTAACACTGGAAAAATTGGTGATGGAAAAATATTTGTCATGCCCATCGAACAGGCTATACGAATTCGTACCGGTGAGTCGGGTAACGAAGCGCTTTAAGTAAAAAAATAAAGGGGAAATAAAAATGAAATTATTGTCAGGCCTGAGAGGGCTTGTAGGTGTGGTGTTGTTTTTGTTGCCACAACTGGTATTTGCAGAGGGTATTGATAGTGGTAATACATCATGGATACTGACTTCAACTGCGCTGGTGTTGTTTATGTCGTTGCCAGGACTGGCGTTATTTTATGGCGGTCTGGTACGTGCAAAGAATGTATTGTCGGTGTTGATGCAGTGTTTTGCCATTGCTTGCGTAGTGACCATGCTGTGGGTGATTTATGGTTATAGCCTTTCATTTGGTCACGGCGGTAGTATGAATGCCTGGATTGGCGGACTCGATAATATATTTCTTGGGAACGTCAGTCGTGATTCGACAAATGGCACTTTACCTGAGACCGTCTTTATTATGTTCCAGATGACTTTTGCTATCATCACGCCGGCCTTGATCGTAGGTGGTTTTGCTGAGCGAATGAAATTTTCAGCCATGTTGCTATTTAGTGTGCTCTGGTCAACGCTAGTCTATTTTCCAATTTGTCACTGGGTCTGGGGCGGCGGCTGGTTAGCCGAGATGGGCCTGCTAGATTTTGCAGGAGGCACCGTGGTTCATATTACTGCGGGTGTGGCGGCTATAGTGGCGGCCATGGTACTGGGCAATCGTAAAGGATTTCCGGGGACACCAATGATGCCACATAACATGACCATGACAGTTACCGGTGCAGGTATGCTCTGGGTTGGCTGGTTTGGTTTTAATGGTGGTAGTGCCGTGGCAGCTAATGGTGATGCGGGCATGGCAATACTAGTTACTCACATCAGTGCGGCCTGTGGTGCATTAACATGGTCAGCAATTGAGTGGATTAAATACGGTAGACCCAGTGCGCTGGGTATAGTCACAGGTCTGGTGGCGGGCCTGGGCACGATTACACCTGCTTCCGGTTCGGTCGGTCCTGCGGGCGCCATGTTCATAGGCGTGAGTGCAGGTTTTGTCTGTTTTCAGGCGACCGTATTTATCAAGCGCACACTAAAAATTGACGACTCACTGGATGTTTTTCCAGTGCACGGTGTTGGCGGTATTCTGGGTACGTTTTTGGCTGGAATATTTGTTGCTTCAGGATTCGGTGGCGCAGGTTTAGCAGAGGGTGTGACTATGAGCCATCAGGTCGGTGTGCAGCTAACCGGTATCATCGCTACTTTAGTATGGACGGCGGTAGTTAGTTACGGAATTCTCAAACTGGTTGATAAGCTGATTGGGCTCAGAGTGAGTGATGAGGAAGAAACAGAAGGCCTGGATATATCGCAGCATGAAGAGCGTGGTTATATCTTGTAAGGTTTAGATCATTCAGTGATAAAAAAGCCGGGTGTCTTGTCCGGCTTTTTTATTGTCTGATATAAAAGGAAATTTTAAAAAAAGAGAACCGCTAATGTTTTTGAATGTTTTTCACCACAGAATTCAGAGCGTGATCAAAAACAGAATGACCCATAATTACTTTTGATTTGCCGTTAGTCATTTCTTCAAGGAAATCGCCCAGATTTTTTTCTAAAATAACCTGACCCTGATAATTCACAAAGATCAGTTTTTGGTCTTCTAAAATAACCACAGAAAGTTTACAGCGACGTTGTGCTTTGTCTTCGCCATTAAAAACCTGAAACCACATACCGGGTGCGATGTTGGAAGGCAGTTGTAATTTTTGCGTTTCTTCTTCAACAGTTTCTGTTGCATTTACTGCATTATCTTCAGCGGGGCTTTCAGTTTCTATTTCGTCAGATTCGGGCATTTTAGAAAAGTCAGCTTTGTCAATGAGTGACTGCTGTATATCAATCAGATTTTGAATTACTTGTTCAATGTCTTCTTCTGACTGATTGGTCCTCTTAAGATAGCTGCGCGTGGTTTCAATTAAATCTTCTCGATTCGAAATCAGGTGATCGAGATCATTAGTGTTTTTTAAGGGTTGTACACTATTGATGATAGATCTGAGTGTATCGACGATATTGACCCACTCATTATTTTCCTTGCCCTGTTTCAGGTAATGGTTATACATCATGGTCGGCCAGCGCTTTAAAACCAGAGCATGAATTGTTTCAGGTAATACTTTGCCTCGGGTAGCTGTGCGTAATGACTTTAATACGGTATTTCGTGCGTGTTCTCGTAATACCTGCCTTTGTGCTTCTTCTTCTTTTTTTAGAGCCTCGGCATCACGTTCTTCAATAAAAGCTTCAAGAGCGTCCAGTGCAATCTGGAAAGAATCTGCCTGTAGTTCAAATTCATTGACCAGCGTCGTGACAATTTTATCGAGATGACCATAAATTTCGTCCTGGCGGTCTGCGACACCGATACCAACATGGGCAATTTTATCCAGCAGCACACGCGCAGGATGATCGTCATAAATAAAGAATTCCTGATCTATCATTGATGCCTTAATAACAGGAATTTGCAGACGTAACAGTAATGTCTTGATGGTGTCAGAAATATTGTCATCATCAATGATCGCATCAAAAATAAGCTCAATGAAGTCGATGGTTTTTTCAGCAATACGGTTGATGCTTTTTGTAACGACACCACCGGAAGTTTTAGCAATTTCCGAGAGTACGGCCTGCTTGATGGCTTCCCCGTCATATTGAGCAGTTTCGGCATTGCTAAAGATCGGGTTATGCTGAACATTAGAAAGTGCGTTTAAAATTTCCTGATGGCCGTAGTACTGACCTGTGGTGGCAGGGAAGAACTGACTGCCTTCAGTTATTTCAGAGGTGCCATCTGCAGAGGGAGGCATTAGCGGGGCTCCTCCCAGATAGCCACCCACTACTTCGCCGATTTGACTGGCAGGCATACCGGCGGTGATGTGCTGGTAGCCCACAGGCGCTGATCCACCTGCTGCATCAGCATTGCCTGATGAGCTATGGTTGCCAGATTGTCCCTGTGGACTACTACTGTTTGCATACCCCGTAGTGCCGCCACCCTGAGATCCTCGGCCCCGAGCCTGAGATCCTGTTCCAGTTTGTGGCGTGCCTTGATGGGTGTGGCCAGGGGTGGCGGTCATGGCATAACCACCCTGATTCATGTCCTGCTCAGGATTATTTTGTCCGCTAGCACTTATGTCTGACTCAGATTGTTCAGTAGTGTTTGGAGAAGTGTGTCTGGATGATCTTGCAGAGCTGGATTTTTTTGCGTGGAGTTTGATCTGCGGAAGAATGTCGGCAGCAATCAATATGTTGTTGACAGCATCGTAAATTTTGTCCAGTTTTAGTGCAACATATTCTTCAAAAAACTTGAACAGAGTTTTTTTATTGATGATGTCAAAATTATTACCCAGTGCATCGTCGAAAGCCTGAAAAATATTGACGGGATGAAGTGCGTTTTTGTAAAAAATATCAGGGGTTCGTAGAGCAAGGTGCTCAAGTCTGGCCTCAAGGTGAGACAGAGTTTCACTAAAACGTCCTGTAACGCCACCGCTCATGCTCTTGATTAGCACCATATCTTCCATTTCTGCCTGACCAACCAGGCTGAGCTCATCCTCGCTGTTTTTTCTGGCTTTCTTCTTTTCCGCCTCAGTTTCTGCAAAGGGGCGCAGATAAAGAGTGATAGCATCGATAAAATCAGATGAAATGTTATTTTTAAGCGTGCGGGTGTCACGCATTAATTCAAAATAGCGAGTTTGGTCTTTATTGTTATCAGCCGTTTCAGCCATCTCAAAAAGCGTTTCATCAAGCTTGATGAACATTTCAGCAATCGATTCTTTCAGGTGGGTAATGAGGTTGTTTTTCACCTCAGAAATTAAATTTCCGTATTGCTGTTTAGCAGATGACATAATATCCAATTAATTTAAGTGGTTTTACAATAATTAAGAGTTTAAGCCAGTTTGTATCCAATCTAGCCCAAGCATATTAAAGAATGACCGAATTATAACGCGTGTAAAATTGAAGTGCTTGAGTTTGACCTAAAGTCATAATTATAAAGAGGTTTCTTTGTGCATTTCAAGATTAATTAGGCTAAGGTAGCGACAACGTGTATGGATAAATGAGGCATATTGTTGTGTATCACTGTCTAGCAGCTATTATCTAAGAGTGGCTGGCCTAGTAAAATGGAAAGTTCGTATTCGTTACCACATATTTATTAACCAGGATTAACCAAGAGCTATTGAGATGGGTGAGCAGTCTAGTCAAAAACCAGAAATTCTGATTATTGATGATTCCAAGGTAATTCGAGCCGCAGCTACAAAAATGTTGGGTGATGGCTATGTTGTACGCGAAGCAGTTGATGGTCGTGATGGTTGGCAGCAAATTCAGCAGAACAAGGCTATTTCAGTAGTATTTTCCGATATGCAGATGCCAGTGATGAATGGCATGGAGCTGCTAGCTAGTATTCGCGGCGCTGAGGATGAACGCATTGCCGGGCTACCGGTGATAATGATCACCGGGCAAGGTGATACCGATGAAGTCAAGCAGCAGGTCTTTGAGGCAGGGGCTACAGATTTTATTGCCAAGCCATTTAGTTCTATTGATCTGCTCACGCGGGCCAAATCCTATGCGCAGTTAAATGCCAAAGTAGTCGAACTTGAGAAGCAGACGGGTCATGACAAGCTGACCGGTTTGTTCAATCTTAAGAGTTATGAAGAACAGGGTGATAAGGCGCTGTCATTTGCAGCGCGTCATGGCGTTAGTATTTCAGCGGTGTATCTTGAAATTGATGGCTTTCAGAATATTTTCCTGTCGCATGGTAAATCAGTGGCAACACAGATTATTGTTGCGGTTGCCAAGCGTTTTGAGGCGGTTTTACGAACTGAAGATGTGGCAGCCAGAATTGGCGTGGCCAAGTATGCATTGTTATTACCATTAACCAGCCATACTCATGCCAAGATTGTGGTCGACCGAGTTAGAGCGTCAATTAATAAGCTGGTATTTGATACGGGTAAGGAAAAAATACGCATTGTATTGGCTGCAGGCATGACCTCTCCAGAGGCAAAAGAGGGAATGCAATTTGCTGATATTATGGAGCAGGCGGACGCTACTTTAAAACGTGCTTTAAGTAAAGCAGGTGAAAAATTAGCAAGTTACATCGAAGCGCAGCCAAAACAGGTTGTAGCTGAAGAAGCAGGTGAACATCTTGACAGGGAGTTGCAGCGTGCATTTAAACTTATTCTTGAAGGTGATTATTTCAAGATAGAAAGAGATCATTTGAAGCCGCTAATTGAGTGTCTGACGCCATTTATTGATTACGCGAATAATCAGGAAGAGTTAACCAGCAACGAGATAAATGAGTAAATTGCGATATGTCGTCTGAACTTCAAAGTTTATCCCCTGAACAAGCCTGGCAGATTTGTCAGAAAAATTCGCGAGCCCTGCTTATTGATGTTCGATCGAGTATGGAGTATCTGTTTGTGGGGCATCCGGTGGGCGCTATTCATATACCATGGATTGATGAGCCCGACTGGGTAGTGAATATGTCTTTTGTGACCGACATTAGAAAATTAATTTTGGGCGGTGTCGCAGAAAACTCCGATGAAGGCGTGCCCATTATTTTAATTTGTCGAAGTGGTAAACGTTCAAAAGAAGCAGGCATGAAATTAATCGAAGCCGGTTTTACAAAAGTTTACAACATTGATGAAGGTTTTGAGGGTGAGCTGGATGAGCAACACCATCGTAGTACCATCGGTGGCTGGCGCTATCATGGTCTGCCGTGGGAACAATGTTGATCATATAAATAAGGTTTTTTAAGGTGATAAACAAAATTAAAAAAACCAATGAAGAATGGAAGCCTCTATTAACTGAGGAACAGTATCGAATAACTCGTCAAGCAGGTACAGAACGTGCCTTCACCGGTAAGTATTACCAAAATAAAGAGAACGGTAGTTATCATTGTATCTGTTGTAATGAACTGCTGTTTAGTTCGGAAGAAAAATACGATTCAGGTTCGGGCTGGCCGAGTTTCTGGCAGCCAGCTAATGCCCGTAAACTGGAAGAAGTAAAGGATATCGGGCATGGCATGATCAGAGTTGAGGTGCGCTGCCCGGCTTGCGAAGCGCATCTGGGCCATGTGTTTGAAGATGGTCCTGCACCAACAGGATTGCGTTATTGCATTAACTCAGAGTCACTGCTGTTCAATAAAAAAAATGACTGAGTTTATTTATAAAAATGAAGCCACGATTCGTTTAAGCATATTTATAACTGCCTTTGTATTGCTAGCTATCTGGGAATGGTTCTGGCCCAGGCGCGCATTAACACAAAATAAATTTAAACGCTGGTTTAACAATATTGCGCTGATGGTGACTGGTACATTGTTCGTTCGCGTTGTGTTGCCAATGGCAGCGATTGGTACAGCGTATTTTACAGAACAAAACCATCTAGGTTTTGCCAATCATTTCGACTTGCCTATGTGGCTAAAAGTTGTGGCTGTCTTTGTGATTCTGGATCTGGCAATTTATTTTCAACATGCCATGTTTCATGTGTTACCTGTTTTTTGGCGTTTTCACCGGGTGCATCATTCAGATCTGGATTTCGATGTAACTACCGGCGTGCGTTTCCATCCAGTTGAAATTCTTATTTCCATGTTTATCAAAATTATCTTGATCGTGACGTGGGGAGCGCCTGTGTTGGCTGTTATTTTGTTTGAGATTGTGCTTAATTACATGTCGATGTTTACACACTCTAATATCCGTATAAATAAAAAAGTGGAACGTGTGCTGCGCTGGTTTATTGTTACTTCGGAAATGCATAGAGTGCATCATTCAATTCAGGAAAATGAAACCAACAGTAATTTTGCTTTTAATATTTCACTCTGGGATCGTATTTTTGGCACCTACAGGGCGGAGCCGGAAGCAGGCCAGCTGGGTATGACCATAGGTATGACTCAATTTCGTGAAAAAAAATGGCAAAACTATGCAGGCTTGTTGTCAACACCTTTTTCAACCAACGTAAATGGTTATGCAATAAATTATCGCGATACCGTAAATGCCAGGGAACTGGCGCAGGCTAAGGAATTAGCTCGTCAGCATGAGGAGAAGGCCATGCTGGCAATAGAGCTGGAGAGTTATTTGCAGGCAATTGGTCAGCATGCGTTAGTTTCTGTTGCAGATAGAAATGGCACTATTGTAGAAGTGAATGATAAATTTTGTAAGGTCAGCGGTTATAGTCGCGATGAATTGCTGGGTCAGAATCATCGAATTATTAATTCAGGTGTTCATGAAAAAGAGTTTTTCGAAGAGATGTGGTCAACCATCACTAGCGGTAGAAAATGGCATGGTGAACTATGTAACCGAGCCAGAAATGGTGAATTCTACTGGGTGGATGGCGCAATCGTACCCGTTAGGGGCAGAAATGGAGAAATTGAACGTTATGTGTCTGTCAGGGTTGATATTACGACACGAAAAAAATATGAGCTGGGTATCGAAAAAGTTAACCAGTCATTGACGGACGCCAATATTCAACTCGAGGTATTGAGTCGCATTGATGCTTTAACCGGTGTAGCTAATCGACGTCACTTTGACGAGACTTTAGCGGGTTATATGAGTACCATGAGTCGGACAGATGTACCTTTAACCTTAATGCTGTGTGATGTTGATCATTTCAAAAATTATAATGATCTTTATGGGCATCAGGCGGGTGATATCTGCCTGGAAAATATAGCCAAAACCATAGAGAGCAATTTCACCCGAGGTGGTGACATAGTGGCGCGTTACGGTGGCGAGGAATTTGCCGTGATATTGCCCGGTGTTGGCAAAGAAACGGCGATTATGCTGGCTGAACGAATGCGTGCCTCGATCGAGTCATTGAAACTTGAGCATGATGATTCTCTGGTGGCTAATGAGGTGACGATCAGTGTCGGCGTGGTAAGCCAGCAACTGGATGAACAGTCGAGTACTGCAGATTTAATAAAAAAAGCTGATGAAGCGCTATATCGTGCAAAGGAAATAGGACGTAATCGAGTCGAATTTTCCAGTTAAATAAAAAAGAGCACGGCCTGTTGTTATCGGCCATGCTCCAGATACATTTTTCAATTCTACTTTTGATTATTAACAGCAGCCCCCACTGCAACAACCACCAGGTTTGATCGCTTCGATGCTGGCAGATAAAACATAATCTTCCACGCCTCGACCGGGAGCCCAGTCCTTAATAAATTCCCTGGACTCATCTTTGGGCGTGATTTTTATCTCGGTGAAGCCACACTCTGACAGAATGGTTTCAAGATCAGAAATTAGAGAAGCGCCTGCCATGCAACCGGAATAGAGCATCAGGTCTTCACGGATTTTTTCTGGCAATTCAGTGCTGGCGACAACATCAGAAATCGCTAAACGGCCACCGGCCTTGAGTACGCGGAAAGCCTCGGCAAAAACGCGAGCTTTGTTGGGTGAAAGATTGATCACGCAATTTGAAATAATCACGTCTACCGTTTCATCGGCCACCGGCAGGTTTTCGATTTCGCCAAGGCGGAATTCAACATGGTGATACTGGCCGCGACTGGCATTATCGCGTGCTTTACTGATCATGGCGGGTGTCATATCGACACCAATAACGTGACCCTTTTCACCGGTTTCAGCGGCAGCCAGAAAACAGTCGAAGCCACCACCACTGCCCAGGTCAAGAATGGTTTCACCCGACCTGATGCTGGCGATAGCGCGTGGATTGCCGCAACCCAGGCCCATGTCAGCGCCTTTGGGTACGGCAGCAAGATCGTCTTCGCTATAGCCTAAACGGGTTGAGACCAGCGTATTGATGGCGTCATCGGATGACACGCCGCAGCAGCTCGATGTTTCACCGCAGCAGTCGCCATTGTTACTGGCTTCGGCCACCTGGGTGTAGCTGGCGCGTACATTTTGACGGATGTCGTCGGCTTGTTTATGGTCCATGGAATACCTCTATTACGGTTAATTTTGGGTTGTACGGGCGCTGGAAAATAAAGCGGCGACTTCTGCCAGCGTTGCAGGGTTAATCGAGCAAAGCACCTGCTTGCCATTGCGCTGCATTTCAATCAGTCCGGCGTGATGGAGCTCTTTCAGGTGATGAGACAGTGTTGATGAGGCGATATTCAGCTGGCTATCCAGATCGCCGACGCAGCAGCTCATCATTTCATCGGTTGAGCATAGCGTGCCTGGCTCGCAGCAGCCGGTCAGAATGTTAAAAATCTGCAGGCGGTGCGGGTTAGATAGCGCCTTGAAAATAGTGGCGTAGTGGTCAAGGCTAATAGTTCTATAGTTCGACATGTTTCGAATTGTAATCTAAAAGCTACGACGATGGCAAACATTATTTACCGCAGATAGGGCATGTGATACCGTATCAGGATATTTGGAGTAACCATGTCAAACAGCCTTTCAGAAGAAGAAATCAATCAAATTAAGGCGAGCATTGTCGAGCTGCAGCTGGAGCATCGCGATCTGGATCAATTAATAGAGCAGCTGGTCAGTGGTCCTGGTTTTGAAGAGCTACACATCAAACGACTAAAAAAACGTAAACTGCAGCTGAAAGATTTACTGGCCAGGTTGGAGGATACGCTAATCCCCGACATCCTCGCCTGATATTAAACAGATAAAGAATGAAGGCCATATGAATTTTTGTAGCTCCTGTGGAGAAAAAGTAACCTTGGTTGTGCCCGAGGGCGACAACCGACTCAGACATGTTTGTGCCAGTTGTGGTGATATTCACTACCAGAACCCTAAGATTGTTACCGGCTGTATTCCTGAGTGGGAAAACAATATTTTATTGTGCCGTCGCGCCATTGAGCCACAAAGTGGCTTGTGGACCCTGCCAGCGGGATTTATGGAAAACCAGGAAACCAATTTGGAAGGCGCCGCGCGTGAGGCACAGGAAGAAGCCAATGCAGACATGCGTGAGATGAAACTGTTTAGCATATTCAGTATCCCGCACAGAAACCAGATCTACACCATGTACCGTGGTGTCCCGCACGAAGGCAAAGCCAGTGCCGGCGAGGAAACACTGGAAGTGGCCATGGTGAGAGAAGAGGACATTCCCTGGAACGAACTAGCATTTCCGGTGGTAATCGAAAATCTAAAGCTATATTTTGAAGATCGTCGCAGAGGCGAGTTTGGAATTCACTACGGTGAAATTGTGAAGCAGGATGATGGTGAGTTAAAAGTCACTATGATTAGCTAAGTCCAAATAGTTTTATGGCAGAGCCGCTGAGATGCGGACAGGCATTTTCATTCAATATCAATAATTGTCGAAGTAGTGCTGCCTTGTACTATTAATTCGAGTTACACATTCTTGAATGCACCGGGTTCACCCATTCGTGCTGAGCCAGTCGAATAATAAAATAGTTTTTCGAATATATGGGTTCAATTACACTGCTTTAGTCACAGTTATTCCGGGTTGCATGATGTGCTGGTAAACGAGTTATGTCGAGTTTGACCCTGTTACTTCTCGTTATTTCTGAAGTTCTGCCCCTTGAACTTATACAAAATGGCCTCATCCAATAGGCATCATAAAAAATCTGTTTAGGGAGACACGAACAATGAAGCGTATCGCTTTATTTCTAGCCACTAATATCGCCATACTGGCGGTACTGTCAATTATCCTTGCGGTGACAGGCGTAGGATCCATGCTGGATGAAAGCGGCATGATTGACTTTGCCAGCCTGCTGGCCTACTCAGCCATCATTGGTTTTGTCGGTTCCTTAATGTCGCTGGCCATGTCCAAATGGACCGCCAAACACATGACCGGGGCACAGGTGATCAGTGAGCCGCGCAATCAGAACGAACGCTGGCTGCTAGCAACAGTGCGGCGTCAGTCGGAACGGGCCGGCATCGGCATGCCCGAAGTCGCGATCTACAACGCGCCCGAACCGAACGCTTTTGCCACCGGTATGAGCCGTAACAACTCGCTGGTAGCGGTCAGCACCGGCTTGATGAGCGCTATGAGTCTGGACGAAGTAGAAGCGGTGCTGGCGCATGAAGTCAGCCACGTCGCCAATGGCGATATGGTCACCATGGCGTTAATTCAGGGCGTAGTGAATACCTTCGTCATCTTCCTCTCTCGCATCATCGGCCATGTGGTCGATAAGGCCGTATTCAAAACACGCGATGGCCACGGCCCGGCCTTCTGGATTACCAGCATTTTTGCCCAGGTGGTGCTGGGCATACTCGCCAGCATGATCACCATGTGGTTCTCACGCCAACGCGAATTCCGCGCCGATGCCGGTGCCGCCGGTCTTGCCAGCCGCGAAAAAATGATCGCTGCGCTCCGTGCATTGCAACGCCGTGCCGGTGAAAACGAACTGCCCGACCAGATGGCTGCCTTTGGTATCTCCGGTCACATCGGTCAGGGCATGAAACGCCTGTTCATGACCCATCCGCCGCTGGAAGAACGCATCGCAGCATTGGGCAAGCTGCAACGCTAGCTGTTTAGTAATGATCGTGATGGATAGCTATAAGACTATTTTTTAAGATTGGCGAAGGCCTGTGCCATGACACCCAGAGGAGCATCGGGTGTATTTTTAGTTTGACGCTTATTATTGCCCTGCGATCTATTGGGCTGTGATCGTCCGGCATGATTCGGCGAGGCTTTGTTTGCATCCGCTTCATTTTTTGGTGCGGCGGCTTTTCTTTCCATTTCGTCCGTCAGGCGCATCGATAACGCGATACGGTTTCGTTTAACGTCAACATCCATCACTTTGACTTTAACCACTTCACCGGTTTTGACCACTTCATGCGGGTCTTTGACAAATTTATCGGCGATCACCGAAATATGCACCAGGCCATCCTGATGCACGCCGATATCGACAAAGGCGCCGAAATTGGTGATGTTGGTGATGACGCCTTCCAGGATCATGCCTTCTTTGAGGTCGCTAACTTTTTCTACACCTTCCTTGAAACTGGCAGTTTTAAATTCCGGGCGTGGATCACGACCGGGTTTTTCGAGCTCCTGAATAATGTCACGCACGGTGGGTTCGCCAAAACCTTCCATGACATAATCATTGGCCGCGAGTGAGGCTAAAAAAGAACGATCACCGATGACCTGATTTATTTCGCGTTTATTTTTTTCCAGGATATTTTTCACCACCGGGTACGCTTCCGGGTGAACCGATGAAGCATCCAGTGGATTATCACCATTGGATATTTTTAAAAACCCGGCCGCCTGTTCAAATGCTTTTGGCCCGAGGCGTGAAACTTTCAGAATTTCCTGACGGTTTTTAAAGCCACCCGTTTGTTCGCGGTAAGCAACAATGTTCTCTGCCATGCTTTCACTCAGGCCGGCGACGCGCATTAACAACGGCACAGACGCCATGTTGACTTCAACGCCGACGGCGTTGACGCAGTCTTCCACTACCGCTTCCAACTTTCGCGCCAGACGGTACTGGTTAACATCATGCTGATACTGGCCAACACCGATGGCTTTGGGGTCAATCTTAACCAGCTCCGCCAGCGGGTCCTGTAAACGTCGGGCGATCGAAACAGAACCGCGGAAGGTCACATCGAGATCGGGGAATTCTTTGGCGGCTAATTCCGAGGCGGAGTAAACCGAGGCACCGGCTTCACTCACCACCAGGCTGGTTAAGCGTAACTCGGGATGTTTTTTCATTAACTCATTGGTGAGCTTGTCGGTTTCGCGCGAGGCCGTTCCATTGCCGATAGCGACTAACTCAACCTTATGTTTTTTGGCCAGCGCGGCGAGTACCGCAATCGACTGATCCCACTGGTTTTTCGGTGCGTGTGGATAGATCACCGCCTGATCGACCAGTAGTCCATGTGCATCAACCACCACGACTTTAACGCCGGTGCGTAAACCGGGATCGAGCCCAAGTGTGGCGCGTGCACCGGCGGGTGCGGCCAGCAATAAGTCGCGCATATTTTCACCAAACACACGAATGGCTTCATCTTCGGCGGAGTCGCGCAGGCGTAAATTTAATTCAGATTCAATCTGCAATGAAATTTTAGTGCGCCATGCCCAGCGTGCGCCCTCTAACAACCAGTCATCGGCGGCGCGTTGTTTTTGCGAAAGTGAAAAAGCGCTCGCGACAAAATTATCACACAGTCCCATATCAAAAATCGACTCAAGGTCATCCTGGCCAGGAATAGATAACTTAACGCGCAGGATGCCTTCATTGCGGCCACGGAATAAAGCTAGCGCACGATGCGAAGGAATTTTTTTAATCGGCTCTGAGAATTCAAAATAGTCGGCGAATTTGCTGCCATTATTTTCCTGGCCATCGATCACGGTCGAAACCAGCTCACCTTTTTCCCAGCAGGTGTCGCGTAACCGGGTGAGCAAGTCAGCGTTTTCTGCGGCACGTTCCATAAAAATCTGGCGCGCGCCATCGAGTACCGCGTCGCTATCGGCAAACCCGGCTTCGGCATTAATATAAGACTCTGCCTCAACCTTAGGTTGCAGAGAAAAATCTTTTAGAATAGCGTCGAGCAAAGGCTCGATGCCCGCCTCGCGCGCAATTTGTGCCCGGGTACGGCGTTTGGGTTTATAAGGCGCGTAAAGATCTTCAAGCCGGGTTTTAGTGTCAGCTTCTAGAATGGATTTTTTCAGATCATCACTTAACATGCCCTGTTCTGCTATGGTTTTCAGCACGGTAGCGCGGCGATCTTCAAGTTCACGCAAATAAGTTAAACGTTCTTCCAGCGTGCGCAGTTGTGAGTCATCCAGACCGCCCGTCACTTCTTTACGATAACGTGAAATAAAGGGAACCGTTGCGCCCTCGTCAAGCAAGGTAATAGCGGCTTCAACCTGAGAAACTTTTACACCTAGTTCATTAGCGATAGTTTGTTGTATATTCATGAATGCAGGATACTTTGTATTTGTGTTGTAACTGAGCTGATATAGTGCAGGCGAGTTTAACAAAAGGTTAATTTAATAACAGACTTGTAATTTTGATTCTTTTGTAACCATGTACGGATGATCATTTCCGCGTGTTTCTAGCGGTAATATAGTAGTTGAAATTGATTTTCAGGTTGTGACAGGTTTTTCTTAATCGGATATTTCAGTGGTAGTGAGTGTTATGTGGCGCATCCTTGCGCCTTACCTTGCAGGCTCGCTGCGCTCATGCAAATTTGATCCATTCAAATTTAGGCGCTCCTGCTCGACGAACCTAAAAATTTATTCATGATTTTTCCCATACCAAAGTAAAAGTACTCGGCAAGGTGAATGGGACTAAATTCGTCTGGAACGAATTTGAACAGCAGTTGTATAGCTGGCCCGTAGGGAAAAACACAGGACGTGTTTTGTAATTTAAAAGCACTCTTTATTACAGGCGTGCGCATGGGGAAACGAACAGATCAAAAAACAATAGAGTCTGAACGCATCGATCTTTTACTCATTGCGATATTTTGCGGGCCAGATAAACAGTATAACGACTACCTTTACCTTTATGTGCCCTGATGGTTTGAACAGTAACCTTAAAGCCAGCTTTTTTAAGTTGCTGGGTAAATTTTTCATCATGCCAGGCGGACCATATTGCTAACACGCCGCCAGCTTGCAGTGTTTCTCGTATGGCCTGCAAACTTTCGATTGAATATAGGTTGTTATTGCAGGCCTGTGTAAAGCCCTCAGGGCCGTTATCAACATCTAATAAAACAGCGTCATAAGTGGCCTGCCTTGATTTGAAAAGTTCAGCGACATCACCCAGATGTACCAGGACTCTATTATCATCCAGCGGCCTGCCTGCACATTCGCCCAATGCGCCTTTATTCCAATCGATAACTTCGGGCACCAGTTCAGCCACCACCACCTGAGAGCTTGTTGATGTTGCTTTGAGTGCGGCGGCCAGCGTGAAGCCCATGCCCAGGCCTCCGACTAACACCCTGGTATTCTCCTTCCCTCGAATATGCGCACAACCTAACTCAGCCAGCGCCAGCTCGGAACAATGGTCGCGACTGTTCATCAACTCACCACGCACACCTTTTAGATGAATAGAAAAATCATTCTCGCGCTGAGTTAGTTTTAGTTCGCCCCCGTTATTGGGAATGTGGGCTGTGCCTAATAATATCCAGGGGATCATAATTTTTATGTTAAGTAAGAGTGGAGGAATTGATTACGTAGTTTAAACATAATCATGATATTGAGATTTATTTTTTTAAATGGAGCAGTGGTGCAGGGATGCACCGATTACGAACCTGAAGAATGGAGTGGATGTTATACGGTGTATCTATGCTCGATGAACTTCACATAGTGAAAGTGCCAGGAAAATTGAGTGGGAGTTTAATAGCGCTTTGAATTTGAAATACAGAGAGTCAAAGGACATGTCCTAAATATTTAAATATCGTTCCAAAGAAATTTGGTGTTAGAGCAAAAGCTCACTGAGCGTGGCTCGAAATCTAAGCAGTTTCGTAACAGTTCTTGCCTTTGGCTTTGGCTCGGTACATGGCGCTATCCGCAAGCTCAATCAGGGCGCTGGCACTGGTTGCTGATTTTGGATAATTGGCGATGCCAATGCTCACGCTCGTAAAGTAGGTGAATTCGCTGATCACGATGGGCTGCGCCACTATGCTCAGCAAATTTTGAACAACCTGTATGGCGGCCTCCGGAGTAATGGCACCGGTCATCAGCAGGGCAAATTCATCACCGCCAACCCTGTAGGCCATATCGGTTTCACGCACAGCCTGCTTAAGCCTCTGTGCAATTTCGGCAAGTATGGCATCGCCGGTACCGTGACCGTGGCTATCATTGATGGCCTTAAAACCATCAAGATCGAGATATAACAGTGCAAAGCCTTCATTATGCCGGCGGCAGTGAAGGATATGCGCTTCCAGAGCCTGATCGAAACGATGGCGATTGGGCAATTGGGTGACCGCATCGGTATAGGCAAGGCGTGAAATTTCATTATGGGCATCAATCAGCGATGCCTGCTGGCGACGGATAATCAGGTCTGCACGCACGACCATGATATACAG
>JAOUNI010000023.1 GCA_029881035.1 Gammaproteobacteria bacterium
AAAAAAGTGGCACTCACTGCGTGTATGAGAAAGTTTATTACCATCTTAAATACGATGATAAAGAACAAAACAGAATGGGCTTTTTAGTTAATTTTAATAGGTGTTGACATCACAGTCGCTTGTTAGGCAGTTCTTGAAACACACTTAAAGAGGAGAGCCGTGCCATATAGGGCTGTAGTAGAATGTCCATCGCTCTCCTTTAAATACCCTGTTAATTTTGCCTTCTGGATCATTTAGCGTGAAATGGAACTCCCAGTTTCCAGAAGAAAGACTTTCGTAGCGCTCACCATTTGGCTTAATAAGATAAACTCTATCCCTAACATAGGGATGTTTAGGAAAGTTGTTTTCAAGGTCAAAAGGATGTGGCTCAGTTTCGATTTTGAGCCTATTTCCATCTGGAGAAATAGCATATGACTCTTCAGGATTAAGATTATAGTTATTCTTTTCCATACTGGAGCCTATTTGTAGGAGGCCATAACCGTCATCATATCCAAAATGATCATATTCTTCCCCACCTTTAAAATCTCCCTGTTGAAGTGGAATTCGTGCAAAAAGTAGTATTGCCACAAATAGGACTAAAATTTTCCATCGCGTTTTCATAAAATGACTTATCCGTATGTTATGTGCCTAACTTGCTGTTAGGACGCCTGGCCAGGCGTCATATTTGTCAGTAATATGTGCCCTTTCAGGCGTCATATTAGGATATTTAAGGGCAAAAGACGCCTTGCATAAGGAGACGCTAATATCGCGATCAATCGATTTTGACACTATTGATTTATCGAATGGAATAATTACAGATTTCCCCAATTCCGCACCCTCCCCAATAACCCTGTGCTGCTCTAAACGTGAATTAATTTTTTATGAGAATACCACAATTAAATCGCGCTATACCTATTTTTGACTTTGACTTACCCCCCCTCACATCTTGCCGAGCCATGTGACTTTGGTAGCGCAAATCAGGCAGGACGCCTGATTTAGTTTCGCGAGCGGGATTGCGAGTCGAAACGGGCGCGTTGGCAAAGTTGCTTGGTTCGGGTACCCGTAGGGCAAGATGTTATGGGCGGCATTTTTCTGGTTACTCTTTTGTTGCTGTTGACAAAAGAGTGACTCGCCCGTGGGTGCGACTACCCACCAACCAATGTCATAAATTACTACGAAGATTTACTAATTACACAAAAGCCCAAACATGGATTCCCGCCTGCGCGGGAATGACGAATAGAGAGACACACTCACCCCAACCCCACCTGCCAATCCTCAACAAACTCTTCAATCGATTCAATAAAATCCGGGTCGTGCTGTTTTTTGTTGATGGTGAGATGCACAACAACTTCATTATTACTTTCAGTTGTCACTGTCCATGCAACTGCATTAGGACAACCGGGCAAGGTGAAACGTAAACCATCTTTGATTATTTCACGATGGACAATAAACACGCCCCATATGCAATTAATTTCGCCATGGTCGCCGTCATCGTGCATGACTTCGTAGATGGATTGACAGAACTTTGGCAGGTCGCTGATGGTTATCGACGACTGCAGTTCGGTGGTGGTAATTGGCTTGTTTACTGTGCAATAAAATTCCATTTTTCACACCGATCAATAAATGACGTTGATCTGCTCTTCGCTAAACAGGTGTCTTAGACGATTCAACAGGTCTTCACTCGGTCTTATCTTCCAGTCATCACCCAGTGCCAGCCGACTTAGTTCTGCGCCGCTGTTGTACTGAATATAAACCGGGCACTGGCCTTCGCGGTAGGCCTGCAGGACATCACCAAGTTGTCTGGTGACTTCAGCTTCTGACCATGAACCGTTGGCTTTGGTCCTGTCGATATTAATTTCCAGACAGCGTGAGAATTTTTCGCGTGCCTGGGTCATGCTAAAAATGGCGCTGGCGACGATTCGGTACGAGCCGTTAAATTCATCGTAGGAGACCGGGCCTTCGACCACCAGCAGTTTGTCTTTTTCTAACAGGTGATTAAATTTTTCGTAGGTTTCTTCGTAGATGACGACATCGATACGCGCGGTGCGATCATCCAGAACGGCGGTGACGATTTTGCTGCCGCGCTGGGTTTTTCTTGTGCGCATGTTGAGCATCAAACCGGCCAGACGATACTCTTTGGTATTTTTTTTGCGATAACCACCGTTACCACCGCCACTGTCTTTGGGTGCGAGGTCGGCGGCTTTGGCCAGCGTGCAGTCGGTGAACTGACGAATTTCTTTTTCATAACGCTGGATGGGATGTCCGGTTAAGTACAGGCCCAGGGTTTCTTTTTCATACGACAGGCGCAGGTCATCGTCCCAGTCGGCCACGGTCACCATGTGCACGGCTTCATGCTCATCGGTGGCTTCTACTGAACCAAACATATCGCCCTGCCCGGCCTGTGCATTTTTCTGGCTTTGTTCGGCCAGTTGCAGCACATTATTCAAACTGGCGATCAGGCTGGATCGTCCTGCGCCAAATTCATCCATGGCACCGGCCTTGATCAGCGCTTCTAGTACACGGCGATTAACTTTACGGGTATCGGATCGGCGACAGAAGTCGTAGAGATCGACAAACCGGCCGTTTTCATCACGCTCTTTGATGATGCCTTCGAGCGCGGCTTCACCGACGCCTTTGACCGCACCCAGTCCATAGAGCACGGTTTTTGAATCCGGCACGCTGAAGTGATACAGCGACTGGTTCACGTTCGGCGGTAATACTTCGAGCTGCTGTTCGTGACAGTCTTCGATCAGGAAAACCACTTTGTCGGTGTTGTCCATATCGGCCGATAGCACCGCGGCCATAAACTCGGCCGGGTAATGCTGTTTCAACCACGCGGTTTGATACGACAATAAAGCGTAAGCGGCCGAATGCGATTTGTTAAAACCGTAACCGGCAAATTTTTCCATCAGGTCAAAAATTTTGGTGGCGAGATTGGCATCGACATTACGCGCCACCGCACCTTCCATAAACAAACTACGCTGCTTCTCCATTTCTTCGGGTTTTTTCTTACCCATGGCACGACGCAACATGTCGGCACCGCCCAACGTATAGTTGGCCAGCACCTGGGCGATTTGCATTACCTGTTCCTGGTACAGAATAACCCCGTAAGTCGGGAACAGCACCGGCTCCAGATCGGGGTGAAAATAATCCACTTCGGCGCGACCGTGTTTACGATTGATGAAGTCATCAACCATGCCCGACTGCAACGGCCCCGGACGGAACAGTGCCACCAGCGCGATGACATCTTCAAACACGTCCGGCTTCAACCGGGTGATCAGGTCTTTCATGCCGCGCGACTCAAGCTGGAACACGGCGGTGGTATTGGCCGCCTGCAACAGCTTGAAGGTGTCGGCATCATCCAGCGGCAGTTTGTCGATAACCAGATGTTCTTCGTTATTTTTATCCCGTGCTTTATTAATGTGCTTCACGGCCCAGTCAATTATGGTGAGCGTGCGCAGACCGAGAAAGTCGAACTTGACCAGGCCGACGGCTTCGACGTCATCTTTGTCGAACTGGGTAACGATACTCTGGCCGCCTTCTTCACAGTACAGCGGCGTGAAGTCGGTGAGCACGGTCGGCGAGATCACCACGCCACCCGCATGCTTGCCGGCATTACGCGACAGGCCTTCGAGCGACAGCGCCATGTCGATCAGGTCGTGCACATCGTCTTCGTTTTCGTAAGCGGCTTTCAGGTCTTCCGATTCTTCCAGCGCCTTGGTCAGGGTCATGCCGATTTCAAAAGGAATGAGCTTGGCAATGCGATCGACAAAACCATAAGGCTGGCCGAGGACGCGGCCAACGTCACGAATCACCGCTTTCGCCGCCATCGAGCCGTAAGTAATAATCTGCGAAACGCTGCGCCGGCCGTATTTCTGTGCCACATAATCGATGACGCGGTCACGGCCTTCCATGCAGAAGTCGATATCAAAGTCGGGCAACGAGACACGTTCGGGATTGAGGAAGCGTTCGAACAGCAGATCGAATTCGAGTGGATCGAGATCGGTAATTTTCAGCGCATAGGCGACCAGCGAACCGGCGCCGGAACCACGACCCGGACCGACCGGAATGCCGTTATCTTTCGACCACTGAATGAAGTCGGCCACGATCAGGAAGTAACCCGGGAAGCCCATATCAAGGATCACTTTAATTTCGACTCTGAGGCGCTCTTCGTACTCGGCCTTGCGGCTGAGGTAATCTGCTGCCGCTGGGTCGAGGATCGACTCCAGTCGCAAGGCCAGCCCCTGTTCCGAGAGGCGGGTGAAATAACTTTCGATGGTATCGCCTGCCGGCACCGGGAATTCGGGCAGCACGCTTTTACCCAGCACAGTGACCAGGTTGCAGCGCCTGGCGATCTCAACGGTGTTTTCCAGCGCTTCGGGAATATCTTCAAACAGCGCCTGCATTTCTGCATTGGTGCGCAGATATTGCTGGTTACTGTAATTTTTCGAGCGGCGCGGGTCATCGAGTGTACGGCCACCGTTGATGCAAACGCGGACTTCGTGGGCATCAAAATCTTCGGCCTTCAGGAAGCGCACGTCATTGGTCGCGACCACCGGTGTCTGTGTCTGCAGGGCCAGCTCGACGGCCTCGACAATATAGGCTTCCTCATTTTCGCGGCCGGTGCGCACCAGTTCCAGATAAAAGCTGTCCGGGAACACCGACTTCCAGTGCGTCAGCCGTTCTAGCGCCAGATCTTTCTGCCCTGATAACAGGGCACGGCCGACTTCGCCTTCACGACCGCCGGAGAGCGCGATCAGACCCTCGGAGAATTCTTCGACCCAGGCCGATTGCACCATGGGCACGCCGCCGTGCTGGCCTTCGAGGTAACTTCTGGAAATGAGCTGGCTGAGGTTGAGGTAACCCTCACGATTTTTGCACAGCAGTACCATGCGGTAGGGCAAGCCCTGCTCGTCTTCCTGACGTACCCACAGGTCAACCCCGATGATCGGCTTGATGCCCGCCGCCAGTGCCGCGCGGGTAAATTTCACCATGGCAAACAGGTTGCTCTGGTCGGTGAGCGCAGCCGCCGGCATGTGATCCGCGGCGAGCGCCGACATCAGCGGCTTGACCCGCACCATGCTATCAACCAGAGAGTACTCGGTATGCACTCTCAGATGGATAAAGCCTGGCGCCCCACCGGTAACTGATTGATCTTGCGATGATTCTGTCAATGCCTGTCTCACGAAAATAACGATTTCTGAGGCCGAAAACCGACCCCGGAATAAGCCTTAAAGTGTACCTGATTCAGCTCGGTAAATTGAGGGAAATTACAAAAAAAGCTATTCACCACCCTCCAGGCACCGCTTCACCGGTCCATAACTACGGCGGTGTTCGGGGCACGGGCCGTGTTCCGCCAGGGTGGCCATGTGGGCCTTGGTGGGATAACCCTTGTGCTGGTCGAAACCGTAGTACGGGTACTGCTGGTGCAGCACTTCCATCTGCGCGTCACGCTCAACCTTGGCCAGAATTGAGGCGGCGCTGATCTCGGCGACGCGGGCATCGCCCTTGATGATGGCGGTGGCCGCGCAGCTAATATCAGGGCAGCGGTTGCCGTCGATAAAGACGTGATCGGGACTGATCTGCAATTGCTCCACCGACTGCTTCATCGCCAGCATGGTCGCCTGCAGAATGTTGATGCGATCAATCTCTTCCGGACTGACACTGACCACCGCCCAGGCTTTGGCGTGCTGCTTGATCTCTGCAGCCAGTGCTTCACGACGGCTGGCGGTGAGCTTCTTGGAATCAGCCAGCCCTTTGATCGGGTGATCTGCATCCAGAATAACCGCCGCCGCGACCACGTTACCCACCAGCGGGCCGCGCCCTGCCTCATCGACACCGGCCAGCAGGCCATGGACCGCCGGAACTTCATCCTGCATTGTTATGGTTCTTCCGGTAGAATTCCCAGCCATTCAATAATCCCATTATCGTAAAAAGATATCAAAAATATGAGCCAGTCCAAAACAGTTTTTATTGTTGCCGGTGAAGCCTCGGGCGATTTGCACGCGGCCAACCTGTGCCGGGAACTGCTGGGCATGGATGATAGCATCCGGCTGCAGGGTATGGGTGGCAGAAAGATGCGCGAAGCCGGGGTTGATGTTCTGTTCGACGCCTCGAAGCTGGCCGTGGTCGGCATCGTCGAGGTGCTGTTCAAATACCGCATGATCAAGGGCGTGCTCAATCAGATTGAAGCACACATCAAACAGTCACCGCCTGATTTGCTGATCCTGGTGGATTATCAGGAGTTCAACCAGAAGCTGGCGGCTTACGCCAAATCACTCGGCATCAAGGTGCTGTTTTACATCGGCCCGCAGGTCTGGGCATGGCGCCCAAAACGCGTGTATAAAATGGCGCGCATTGTGGACCAGATGGCGGTGATCTTTCCGTTTGAAGTCGAGCTGTATAAAGAAGCCAATGTGCCGGTTGAGTTTACCGGCCACCCGCTGGTCGATGAAATCATCGCCGACAAAACCATGCAACAGGCACGCGCTGCTTTATCACTGGAGGAGAAGACCACCGTGGGCCTGTTCCCCGGTAGCCGCATGGGCGAGATCGAACGTTTGCTACCGATCATGCTGGCGTCGGCCAGGCTGCTCAGACAAAAATATCCCGAGTTGCAGTTTGTGCTGCCGCTGGCCAGCACCATTCAGCGCATTGATTTAGCCAGTTATGGAAAAGAATTGTCCGCGCTGAAAGTTCATCTGGTCGAAAACAATACACACGACGTGATTCAGGCCTGCGACAGCATTATCGTCGCCTCAGGCACGGCCACGCTGGAAATCGGTTTGATGGGCACACCGATGGTGATTACCCACAAGCTGGCCGCGCTGTCTTATTTCATTCTCAGCCGGCTGGTAAAAATCAAACACATCGGCCTGGTAAATATTGTGCCGGGCAAGGAAATTGTCAAAGAATTTATCCAGCACGAGGCACAGCCGGAAAAACTGGCAGCCGAAACACTGCACATTCTTGAAGATGAAAACTACAATCAGAACATGCGCAGCGAACTAGCCAAACTGCGCGACTTGCTGGGCGCCGGTGGCGGTTCAAAAAATGTCGCGCGACTGGCCTGCTCCATGATCGAAAAATAAAAATAATTACATCCGAATAGAGACGACAACTTGAACACAGCGATTAAAAAATTCCTTATTATTTTATTGCTCGGCATTAACGCCGGCTGCACCACACTCGAAGGCCCGGCAAACCCCGACGATCCTTTCGAAAGTTTTAACCGCTCGATGTACAGCTTCAACGAAAAGCTGGACAAGTACGCGATGAAGCCAATCGCTGAAGGCTATCAGGCAATCACGCCGGACCCGGTCGACCGGGGCATCACTAACTTCTTCAGTAACCTCGATGATGTGCTGGTTTTAATTAATGATTTGCTGCAATTAAAAATTGACGATGCGATTGCTACCTCTGCACGTATTGTTTTCAATACCACCTTCGGCCTGCTTGGCATCATGGATGTCGCTACCGATTTCGGCATCCCCAAACACAATGAAGATTTTGGCCAGACGCTTGGCTACTGGGGCGTAGGCAGCGGCCCTTATCTGGTGTTGCCCTTTTTCGGCCCGAGCAACATCCGTGACACCGTCGGCTTTGCCACTGACGTCACCGAACTGGACTTTGTTTATGACGACATGAGCACCGACCATGCTTACAGCCTGTTGTCATTGAAATACATCGACAAGCGTGCCGACCTGTTAAAAGCCAAGGACATTGTTGATGAAACCGCGCTTGATCCTTATGCCTTTATCCGTGATGGCTGGATACAGCGCAGAAAGAACCAGGTCTTCGATGGCAATGCGCCTGAAGAAAACCCGGACGATCTGTTTGAAGACGACCTGTTCACTGATGATATTGTTCGTTAGTGATTCAACTCTGGCAAGATGAGCCATAAATGGAATAAAAACCCGACGCTCAGTTTTATCGTTGCACCCATTATTCTAATGCTGATACTTGCCGTCAGTTTTGAAAATAGTGCAGCAGCCAGAAGTGAAAAAAGTTTCGTCGAGCTGACCGCATCAAACCACAGCAAAACACTGAATGATGTTTATAGCTTTGGACTGTACTCTTCGATTACAGGCAGCTCGAAATTAAGGACTTATGCTGGCGTGCAGTTTATGGAATTTGAACAGGCTACGCCCGGTGAAAACAGCTCAGCAATAAAGATTCTTATCGGTCAAACCTTCGGACAAACTTTTTCACCATTTTATGAAGTGGGCACCGATGTTTTCGGTTTATTCTATTTGCTCGACAATAACAAAGAAACTGATACATGTAGCACTGACCAGCAGTGTGCTATCGATTTTTACTTTCGCATCGGCGTGAGAATAAAATTAAATGAAAACCTGATTCTGGGCCTGTTTCATGAGAATATCGACTTTGGCGATTTTCACGCCAGTCTTTCAGGCGAACATCGTTATGTAGGAAGCAGTTTTGGATTTGAGTTTTAGCTTCTGTGAAAATATCGATGACATTATGATAACGCCATCAAACAAGTATTGTACAAACCAGACCCTCGCGTAGTTAGACAATATTAAATCGCAATTTATATAGCTCCTCAAGAGTACTTGAGCGATCTTTATAATCAATCAAATCACCAATTTCAATAACTATTTTTAAATCTCTGGTATCATTTTTTATTGATTCCATCAGAATCTGATTGGCGTTTGTTTTTATAAAAACTGGCAATATCGGCAATCTATTTTTAATCGCAATAATTTGAGAGCCTTCCTTAAACTCTGCCAGAACCGAATCAGTTTTATTACGCGTACCTTCCGGAAAAACGAATATCGAATTTCCATCGGCAACATTGGTTTTAATTTCTTTGAAAAAAGAACTCATCTGCTTGGAATCCCGGTCCAGCAAAATGGTGCCTGCATTACGTGTAAACATACCGAAGAAAAATGAATTGTAGAGTTCCTTTTTGGCAATCCATAAACCATGAACACCAAGATGCTGTAATGCAATTTCAATAACCAATGGATCTATAATACTTCGATGATTTGAGACAACAAGATACTGCCCTCCTTTAATTAACTTCTCTGCACCTTCAACCTCAACACTAATATGCAAACGTGACATCAGTTTTTCTGCATACTCAAGTCTAAGCCTACTTTTTTCATTAACATCAGGAGTTCTTCTCAATTCGAAGCCATATTTATTTGTCAAAAAGAGCGCATAAAAAGCTATTTTTATCTGATTAAGAGTCAAAAAAGGTCTCCCGGAAACATACTGCTAAAAATTTTTCGAATCATACCAGAATTGCACTCACTAAAAAATCATCTATCGTGACTATCGCGGTGAATTGGAGCCGCGCATCACTTCAACCACATTGGGGAGCTGGCCAATTTTGTCCATAACTCGTGTCAACTGTTGAAGATCGTTAATTTCTATTGTCACCGCCATGCGTGCTGTTTGTTGTTTTTTGTCCGACAGCGTATTCACAGCGAGTACGTTTACCTTATCGTTCGCCAGCGTATTAATGATATCGCCCAGCAGGCCCTGGCGATCAATTGTGTTAATAATCAGGCTAACCGGGTAAGCCTCACTTTCTTTGCCTCCCCACTCAACATCAATCAGACGGGCGACATCTTCTCCATTCATATTTATGATATTCACACAGTCTTTGCGATGAATACTGATACCCTTTCCGCGAGTAATAAAACCAATAATTTCATCGCCCGGTATCGGCTTGCAGCAGCTCGCCATGGTCGTCAAAAGATTGCCAACACCTCGAACGTTAATCTGACTGGGTGATGCTTTTTCAAAATTACGCAGAGCTTTGGGCACGACAGGAATTGCAACTTCCTTCGCATCCTGCCGTTGCTCCTGAAGCGCAGCCGACAACTGTGATATCGAAAAGTCTCCACGACCTAAAGCAATAAATAATTCTTCTGCTGAAGGCTGCTTGCAGGCTTTCAGCAGAACATCCTGATCGGGTCGGACGCCCTGGCGTTTTACTTCACGCTCATAAAGCGCTTTGCCATCAGTGAGATTCTTGTCCCTGTCCTGATGTTTAAACCAGCTACGTACACGATTACGCGCCCGCGATGTTTTGATGTAACCCAGATGTGGAATCGCCCAGTCGCGCACCGGTGCTGCCTCTTTGGTAGTGAGAATCTCAATCTGCTCACCGTTTTTCAACTCATAAGTAAGCTGCACGATACGACCGTTGACTTTGGCACCACGACAACGATGACCCACTTCGGTATGCACCGCATAAGCAAAATCAATCGGTGTTGCGCCCTGCGGCAAATCAATCACCCTTCCTTCTGGCGTCAATACATAAACACGATCCTGAAACATTTCGGCGCGAAAATTATCGAGCAAATCTTCATCGCGAGTTTGTTCGGCATCCAGTAATTTTCGTAGTGAGTTGATACTGGCCTGCAAACTGGCATCCGCCTGTTTACCTTCTTTATAACGCCAGTGAGCAGCCACACCGTGCTCGGCAAACTCGTCCATCGGTTTTGTTCTGATCTGTATTTCAAATGGCTTACCATATGGGCCCCACACAGCAGTATGCAGAGATTGGTAACCATTATCCTTGGGATTAGCGATGTAATCATCAAACTCTTTTTCGATGTGTCGCCACAGACCATGCACCAGCCCCAGTGTCATGTAACACTCAGCCACATTTTCAACAACAATTCTCACCGCTCTAACATCAAATAACTCATCAAAATTGCGATGCTTGGCAGTCATTTTTTTCCAGATACTATAGATATGCTTGGGACGGCCATAAACTTCAGCTTTAACACCAGCAGCATGCAGTTCCTGTTTTAGTGTGTCTACGACCTGAACAATAAAGTCTTCGCGTTCTTCTCTCTTCTCATCCAGATAGGAAGCAATACGCTGGTAGGTTTCTGGCTCCAGATATCTAAATGAAAGATCTTCCAACTCCCATTTCAGCTGACCAATACCCAGGCGATTGGCAATCGGAGCGTAAATATCCAATGTTTCTCTGGCCACAGCCTGTTGCTGCTCAGATGAAGCCTGTTTCAACTGACGCAGTCGCTGCACACGATAAGCCAGTTTGATCAACACCACTCTGACATCTTCGACCATCGACAGCAGCATACGGCGCAACCGTTCAGCCTGGTCAGGGGTGTCGTCTATGTCGTACACTTTAAAGGCATGCAAGCGACAGACGTTTCTCACCATGCTCATGATTTTTCTGCCAAAAATCGACTCTAAACCATCAGCCTCGGGAGACTCCATCAACTGGCTGCTGCTCAACAAACCAACTATCAATGTGGTTTCATCCGAGCCCAGTTCGCTCAAAAGAACAGCGACATCAAGACTGCTGGGCATATTATTGTCTGCGGGCAAAGACCAGACAATTTCACAGGCTTGCCGCAATAGAGCGTCATCTTCAACAGAAGACGCTATCAAGCGAACATATTCATCAAGTGAATAACGCTGTTTTATCTGACTATATTGGCGGGTACTCTGCATGGCATGAATTATGCCATGCAAAACATGAAGACTGGATATTTAAAAAAACGACTAGCTCATTTTTTCTGGCAATCACCGCAACGTCCATACAGAGTCAGGCTATGGTCTGTAACTTCATAACCCTTTCTTTCGGCAATTTTATCCTGCTGCGCTTCAATAGTTTCATCGAAAAACTCTTCTACTTTGCCACAGGTCACACAAACGATATGGTCATGATGCCCGGAACGACTGAGTTCAAAAACAGCCTGTCCACCTTCAAAATGATGTCGAGTGACCAGCCCAGCCGCCTCAAACTGTGTCAACACACGATAAACTGTGGCCAGACCAACTTCTTCACCACTATCCAGTAATGCCCTGTATATCTCTTCTGCACTCTGGTGCCGAACCGATGAATCTTCTAGAAATTCAAGAATTTTCATTCTGGGCAAAGTGATTTTAAGCCCGGCTTTTTTCAGATCATTAGATTCCATAGTAATTTTTCTACTGATTATGCAAGTTAAATACGTTAATATCCTCTGGCGACATGCTAAACCACTTCGATCAAAATACCTATGCTTAATCACTCACGTTTTAATAAATTTGTAATTTTATTGACCTCAATCACACTCTTTTCGACATTTATAAGTTCGTGTGCTAACTGGTTACCCGAAGCTCACAGACAGGATGTGCTTCAGGGCAATGAAATCAAGCAGGAAATGCTGAACAAAATACACCCTGGTATGAATAAAAGCGAAATTACCTCAATAATAGGCAATCCCTCGCTCAAAGATCCCTTCCATGCCAATCGTTGGGACTACATTTACCGATTTATTCCAGGCAGGCAAGAAGCTGAGCAGTCACGTTTAACACTGTATTTTGAGGGTGAAAAGCTGATCAGAATTGATGACAGTGAATACAAAGAACCCAGATCACTGGATGGCAGTGAAGATAAAGAGCCTAAACCACTGGATGCAAAGGAAGAATAGAGCTTAAAATCTTAATCTTCGCTTCCACTACTACCGCCTTTTTTAGTAGCCTTGCCTTCTTCAGCGCGTTTTCGCCGCACTTCCTTAGGGTCCGCAATCAGCGGGCGATAAATCTCAACTCGATCAGCATCCTGCAGGACAGTGGTCATGGCTACGGCCTTACCAAAGATACCAACTTTACTGTTTTCAATATCCAGGTCCGGGAATTTCATCATGATACCCGACTGCACAATGGCACCACCCACCGTTGTGCCTAAGTCAACATTAACCGGTAAAATCAACTGTTTATCGGGTTCCGCATAAGCGACTTCAATATTGATGGTTTTAGTGTTTGTTTCAGTCTCGCTCACCGTAGACCTCGGTTGCACGTTTACAAAAAGCATCGACCAACGAATTGGCTATTTGCGTAAAAATAGGCTTGGCTGCAATTGACATCATCGCATTATCAAACTCAAATTCCAGCTCAAGGTTCACCCTGCAGGCACCTTCGGTTTTGAGCGGTTCAAATAACCAGAAACCACGTAACTGCCTGAATGGGCCGTTCACCAGCTCCATGTCGATTCGGCTATTTTTAGTCAACCGATTCTGCGTGGTAAAGCTTTTATTCAATACGCCTTTGGCTATCTCGACTGTCGCCCGCATTTCGGTCTCAGTTTCACTCTGCACAGACGATGATCGGCACCAGGGTAAAAATTTTCCATACGAACCGACATCATTCACCAGTTCATACATTTCTGCAGCTGAGTAATTCACCAGCGCACTTCGTTTTATTAATGACAAAATACAATCCTAAATAACACTAACAGCCTTAAGGAACACTATTATAACGGCAATGGGGGTGACATATCTGAGTAGTATTCGCCAAAGCTTATAAAGTCCGTTATAGGTATTCAGCTCATCACGACTGGAAGTCTCGCGCATCAGCCAGGCAGCGAAAATGGCGATAAATAAACCGCCCAGCGGTAGCATTACATTAGCCGTCAAATAATCAAGTGTATCGAAGAAACTGTAATTCTTGAATAAATACGGAATACTCCAGGTTTTATCCGACCAGATGTTGAACGAGAAGATTGTGCCCAGCCCCAGAAACCAGGTAGCCACACCTGTCCATACCGAAGCATAAAGGCGGTTCATACCCTTATTTTCTACCAGCCAGGCAACAACAGGCTCGATCAACGAGATGGCAGAAGTCCATGCAGCAAACACTAACAGAACAAAAAAAGCTGTACCGATTAGCGTACCCGCTTCCATTTGTCCAAAGGCAATCGGCAGAGTTTTAAAGATAAGACCTGGGCCTGCCCCCGGCTCCAGACCATTGGCAAAAACGATGGGGAAAATAGCCAGGCCCGCTAGCAATGCGACAATCGTATCTGCTGCCGCGATAAACATAGTTGCCTGCACGATGGAGGTCCCTTTAGGCAGATAAGAACCGTAAACCATAATCGCGCCCATGCCTAAACTAAGGGTAAAAAAAGCATGCCCCATGGCAATCAAAACACCTTCACGTTTGATTTCTCCCGGGGTAAACATAAATTGCACACCTTCCATAAAGTAGCCGGTTGTCATGGCATAAGCCACGACCATCAGCAGCAGCGCAAACAAAGCTGGCATCAAAAACCGAACAGCCGTTTCCAGGCCATTTTTCACACCACGAGAGACCACAATCATGGTCATCACCATGAAGATGGTATGCCATGCCAGTAATCGTTCAGGATCTGAGACCAGATCACCAAAAACACTGTTGACGCCATCAGCGGTGGCGCCGACGAAGACACCACTGGCGGTGCGAAAAATATACGACAGAGCCCAGCCCGCAATCACGCTGTAATAAGAGAGAATCAGAAAACCGGCGATCATACCCATCCAGCCCAGCCAGACCCAGTGATCATTGCGTCGTTCCTCATCAGCCAGGGTTTTCATGGTATTAATAGGGCTTTGTCGACCCCGACGTCCGAGCATGATCTCCGCTATCATGATAGGCACACCAATCAGGACGATGCACAGCAGGTAAACCAGCACGAAGGTGCCACCACCATTTTCGCCGGTGATATAGGGGAATTTCCAGATATTACCCAGACCAACGGCTGAGCCCGTTGCAGCTAAAATAAATGCCAATCGGCTGGACCACTGCCCATGTATAGATTTCCGTTCGCTTGTCATTTTTACCACCTGATACAGAAAAACGTGTCGTGAGATTATACAATCCTGCCGCCGAAGGCAAAGTCTCGGTACAAATTCACACGCAGCATGTATACTTTGCCCCGCTTTAGCTCAATCCATTTTTTTCACGCACTACCATACATGGCCAAAAAGAATAGCAAGAAGACTCCTTCCAATAATATCGCGCTCAATCGCAAGGCGCGTCATGATTATATTGTGGAGGAGCATTTTGAGGCCGGTCTGGTGCTGGAAGGCTGGGAAGTAAAGAGCCTGCGCGATCACCGGGTGCAAATCGGCGAGAGCTATATTATCGTGCACAAAGGTGAGCTGATCTGGTTTGGCGGCCAGATTACCCCTTTACTGTCGGCCTCTACTCACATCCATCCCGATCCTAAACGCGCACGCAAGTTACTGATGCATAGACGTGAAATCGACCGCCTCATTGGTCAGGTCGAACGCAAAGGTTACACGCTTTTACCGCTCGCCCTGTACTGGAAACATGGACGGGTGAAGATGGATGTCGGCGTCGCCAAGGGTAAAAAAGAGCACGACAAACGCGCCGCTGACAAGGAGCGTGACTGGGATCGGGAAAAACAGCGCACGCTCAAACATAAACGCTGAGCCCGGCCTGGGAATCTAAGTTTTTAGCTCAGGAAGACGGCCACAGGCAGGACTCGCCCATATTGCCAAGAATATCCCGATGCGCCAACAGCTCGGCGTCATTGGCCTTGATGACACTCAAACGTTCCCGTTCACCGGATAATCGCCGCTGCTCGACGGTGATACCGATTTTTGGTTCTTCCTGCTCGCTCTCCAGCATCAGGTGCACCTGACCCCCGGTCATTCTCAGATAGACTTCGGCAAGAATCTCGGCATCGAGCAAAGCGCCATGCAGTTCGCGTTGCGAGTTATTGACATCGAAGTGCTTACACAGGGCATCGAGATTGTTTTTCTGTCCCGGGCGCATCTTGCGCGCCATCACCAGGGTATCGATGACATTGCAGTAAGTTGAAATATCACCTAACTGCGTACCCGCCATACGAAGCTCATGATCAAGAAAACCGACATCGAAGGGTGCATTGTGAATAATCAGTTCAGCGCCACGGATATAATTCAGGAAGTCACTGACAATATCGGTAAATCGTGGTTTGTCCTGCAAAAACTCCGTGGTAATGCCATGAACTTCCAGAGCAGCTTCGTCACTTTCACGGTCAGGTTGTAAATACTGATGGTAGTTATTGCCAGTTAATTTCCGCCCAATCAACTCCACACAACCAATTTCAATAATCCGATGCCCCTGTTTGGGTTCGAGGCCGGTTGTTTCAGTATCCAGTACGATTTGTCTCATTGTCTATCCCTCAAGCGCCAGCATTTCATCAATAGCCTGATTAGCCAGAGCATCAGCAAGTTCATTACCTTCGTCGCCAGAATGTCCTTTCACCCAAACCCATTCAATCTTATGTTTCTGCGTTGCGCTGTCCAGCCTTTGCCACAGCTCAACATTTTTAACCGGTTTTTTAGCGGCAGTTTTCCAGCCCCGCTTTTTCCAGTCCGGCATCCAGCTGGTAATGCCCTGCAGCACATATTTCGAATCAGTATGTAGCACTATGTGACAGGAACGCGTCAGCGCTTCCAACGCCCTGATTGCTGCTGTCAGCTCCATACGATTATTAGTGGTTTCAGACTCAGCGCCAAATAGTTTTTTGTGGTGGCCGTTATACTTCAAACTGACACCCCAACCACCCGGGCCGGGGTTACCGCGGCAGGCACCGTCGGTATAAATAATAACTGAGTTGTTTGTTTCATCTTGCATAATTTCACTATTCTATCTTGTAAAATAAAACAATTTCAGCCTTATCAACACGTTCATGAGAAGTTTATCCCCACAATTCGACCATAAACAGGGTAAAATGACTCAAAGTGATTGATTTCGTTAAATACAGAAAAATGCCCATAAAAAACTTCAATATTATTTTTTTCAGCCTGCTAGCTATAACGCTCAGTGCTTGCCAAAGAGAAACCATCAAGCAGACTGATCTTCAAACTGAAGAAGTTCATACTGAAAATATCTCAGCTGGTGAAAGTCAGGCATCAGTTGAAACTGACCTGACTGAATTTGACTCCTTTGACCAGGAGTTTGAGGCATTAGCCCTATCCAGCCAACCTCATGAGACCATCTGGCAACATGTGCGCGCAGGTTTCAAGCTAGGATCTTACGATAATCAACCGCTCTTACAATCAGAACTGGCCTGGTACGCTAGTCATGAAGACTATCTTCAGCGTGTTATGGAACGCAGTGACCCATTCATACACTACATTCTGAGTGAAGCAGAAAAACGGGGTTTGCCTACAGAACTGGTTTTATTGCCTATCGTAGAAAGCGCATTTCAGCCTTTTGCTTATTCACATGGCCGAGCCTCTGGTCTCTGGCAGTTTATTCCTGCCACTGCCCGTATATACGGGTTAAAACAGACCTGGTGGTATGATGGCCGCCGCGACATCTATGCTTCGACTCAGGCAGCACTTAAATATTTAACCAATATGAACAAGCTCTTCAAGGGCGACTGGTTACTAACTTTGGCGGCTTACAACTCGGGTTCCGGCACAGTACAAAAAGCCATTAAAAAAAATATAAAACGTAACAAACCCACTGATTTCTGGCATCTGGATTTACCCAAAGAAACCCGTAGTTATGTACCCAAGTTATTAGCACTCAAAGAGCTGATCAATAATCCACAACAATACGGTATCAGCCTGCGTTGCATTCCACATGTTCCGGGCTTTAAACGTATCGATGTCGGCTCACAGATCGATCTGGCACTGGCTGCCGAATTAGCTGAAATTGAACTCGACACACTATACAACTACAACCCGGCTTATAACCGCTGGGCAACACCACCCGAAGGCCCGCACTTCCTTCTTCTACCAGCAGATGCTGCAGATACCCTTGTGAAAAATCTAGAAACACTGCCGGAAGAAGATCGCATACAGTGGCAGCGTCATCTTATTAAATCTGGCGAAACACTCAGCCAGATTGCGGTCAAGTACGACACTACGATTGAACATCTACGTACAGTTAATCGTATTCGCAACAATAACATCCGTGCTGGCAAACATTTACTCATCCCCGTAGCCAGCCGCAAACGTGGTGATTACACGCTCAGTGCGGGCCAGAGACTCAGCAGCATTAAAAACTCCAGCAAGGGCGACAAAACACGGATCACTCATATCGTTCAACAAGGTGAAACATTCTGGGAACTGTCCAGAAAATATGACGTCGATATGCACAAACTTGCAAAGTGGAACGGTATGGCAATACGGGATCCATTGCCTCAGGGACAGAAAATTGTTGTCTGGAAGAACAATTCCCCGTCTAAGAGCGAGTTAAGTCAACGCAAACCTTCTGATACAATCAAATCCATCTCCTATACTGTAAAAAATGGAGATTCATTATCTCGGATTGCTAATCGATATAACGTCAGCGTCAACGACCTGCACCGATGGAACGAGATTGACAGCCAGTATCTACAGCCCGGACAGCGTATCAAAGTCTACATCGATATCACTGAGCAAACCGGCGGCCGCAGTTAACGCTTTAATCGTATCGCTATTTATTGTTAACATGCGCATTTAACAAGCTATAATCTGACAAAAAACAAACAGGTTTTGAAATGAGCACAAAGATAACAGCCAAGGATCTCAACACCTATCATCCTCTAGATACCCTGAACTCGGAGAGTCTCAGAGAAATCTGCAACAAACTCACTATCGTCGAAATTAAAAAAGGCGACAATATTTTTATTCGTGGCGAAGCTAAATCAGATCACATCTTTCTGTACGAAGGCGTTGTTGAGTTTGTAGAAAATGGCAAAGTCATTAAAACGCTAGAAGCAGGCACTGAGGAAACAAAAACAGCACTAGCTCATATCATTCCTAGAAATTTCACAGCCGTCGCAAAATCTAATGTAGTCGTCTTCATGATCGACTCCGACTTACTGGACATGATGCTCACCTGGGACCAAACCGGCAGCTTTCAGGTTGAGGAATTGAATGCTGAGCAAAATGATGACTGGATGTCACGTATATTGAATACCGAAGCCTTTCGACGCATTCCACCTGCTAACATTCAGGCTATTTTTACCAGCCTTGAAGATATTCAGGTAAATCCCGGTGATACTGTCATAAAACAGGGAGATCCTGGCGATTATTTTTATATCGTAAAATCGGGTCGCTGCATGGTCACTCGAAAAATGCCAGGGCAAAATAAAGACATCAAACTGGCTGAACTTGAAGCTGGCGCTTCTTTTGGTGAAGAAGCCCTGATTTCAGATGCCGAACGTAACGCCACAATTGTTATGCTCAGCAAAGGTGTACTCAGTCGATTATCCAAAGACCAATTTCTATCATTACTTAATGAACCTTTGCTGGACGTGATTGATTATGCTAGCGCAAAAGTAAAAATTGGAAGCGGCGAATCTGAATGGCTAGACGTACGTCTACCCAATGAATACCAATCCGCTCATATCAAAGGCGCAACTCATTTGCCTCTGATTTTTCTACGCATGAAAATCGAAACACTGGATAAGAATAAAAATTATATTTTATATTGCGACACTGGACGACGTAGTTCTTCCGCATCTTACATCCTTAATGAGCGCGGTTTTACTACGTCCGTATTAAAGGATGGCTTAAAAAATGTCGACCTCTCAGAACTTGAAGGTAACGATATCATTGCAGATTAGCGAGTCAGGATGCAATCCTAACTCTCATAACCCGGAATTTTTGATTCATCGATGTCATCAATCTGTTCTTTCGGCAAAAAATCTTCAGCGTAACGCATATATACTTTTTCTTTGATGAAAACATCAAAAATATCCGGATCAATGTGACCATCCTTTTTCATAAAACCAAGAATACGTAAACACTCAGATAATTTTTTACCTTTTTTGTAAGGGCGATCACTGGACGTTAGCGCTTCAAAGATGTCAGCGATGCCCATCATTCTTGCTGGAATAGAGAGCTGCTCACGAGTTAAGCCTAGTGGGTAACCTTTACCATCCATACGTTCATGATGTCCACCTGCGTATTCCGGTACATTCTTCAAATGTTTAGGAAAAGGTAATTCACCTAACATTTTTATTGTCATTACAATATGGTTATTTATAACTTCACGTTCTTCATCATTAAGTGTGCCACGTTGAACGATCATATTTTTTACTTCATCATCACTAAGTAAATTTTCTTCAACATTATCTGAATTAAATAGCCGATATCGCGAGATATCTCTAACACGTTGCTGTAACGTATCATCCATAAACTCTCCACCGATATTACTAACTCGAATGAAATCACGATCATCATCGAGTTGTTGTATTCTTTTCTCGTAGGCCAACTCAAGATCACTAGTATCCGCGTCAATATCTTCTCGTGTTCTTAACAGTTTCTGCTCAAGCATTTCGATTTTTGCATCCCGTTTTAATACTTCGAAACGCGTATCAACAGTATGAATACGATCATAAATCGTTTCCAGCTTAGTCGCTTTATCAACCACATATTCGGGTGTCGTCACTTTGCCACAATCATGTAACCACCCTGCGATTCGCAGCTCGTAACAATCCTCCTGCTTCATGGTGAAATTTTTTAATACACCGATATCTGAGTTATTACAGGCATCAGCGATCATCATGGTCAGTTCAGGTAAACGACGACAGTGACCGCCTGTATAAGGTGATTTTTCGTCGATCGCACCAGCAATCAATTTAATAAAGGCTTCAAATAATTCCCTTTGTTCTTCAATCAGGCGGTTATTGGTCAGCGCCACCGCAGCCTGTGAGGCCAGTGACTCTGCCAGATCACGTTCTTCGGCAGAAAATTCCTTAGTAATACCGGTCTCATCTTTGGCATTAATAAGTTGTAACACACCAATGATTTCACCTTCATGATTTTTCATCGGTACCGTCAAAATAGACTGGGTACGATAACCTGTTTTTTCATCGAACTTACGAGTACCTGAAAAATCAAAACCTTCTGCATCATAGGCATCAGGAATATTAATAGTTCGATCTTCGTGCACAGCACAACTGACTACCATATTGAGATTGGGTTTAGCTTCAACATAAAGCTGGATAGGAGGAAAATTAATATCTACACCACTGGTACCACCCATGTGAATATTCAGTGAATGCGTGGCAACAATAACAAAATCCAGCGTCTGGCGATCATCCGACATTCTATACAGGCTGCCACCATCAGCATTGGTGAGTTCCATTGCGCCTTTCAAAATTTTATCACAGACAATATTGGTATCTCTTTCCGCTGATAGGCTGATACCAATTTCGTTCAACCGCGCAATTCGTTGAATAACCTGATTCATTATCTTATTCTCATTATGACAGTCTTAAATTTAAACACGTATTTACAATACATACCCTTATTTCTGAACACCACCTTTGGTGAGGTTTTCTGGTGCTAATAGACGCTCCAACTCTGCACGAGAAATATCAGTCATTTCACTAGCAACGTCAATCACTGCCCTGCCTTCAGCATAGGCCTGTTTAGCAATTTTCGCTCCCAGCTCATAACCAATGACACGATTTAGCGCTGTTACCAGAATTGGATTTTTTACCAAGGCGTTTTCGATATTTTTATGATTGACGGTAAAACCGGCTATCGCTTTATCAGCCAGCAAACGTGAGGCAGAAGCCAGTAAATCAATGCTCTGCAATAGATCATAAGCCACCAGTGGCAGCATAACATTCAACTGAAAATTACCAGACTGACCGGCGATAGTAATCGAAGTATCATTACCTATCACTTTGGCACAAACCATGGCAACGGCTTCGGGTATAACCGGATTAACTTTACCTGGCATAATGCTGCTGCCCGGCTGTAAAGCAGGCAAAGCAATTTCACCGATACCCGCTAGAGGTCCACTATTCATCCAACGTAAATCATTCGAAATTTTTAACAAACTCACCGCCACCGTTTTTAGTTGCCCACTCAGAGAGACTGCAGCATCCTGTGAACTCATATATTCAAAACGATTCTCTGCCACGCTGAAACACAAACCTGTCTGCTGTTCCAGGCCATCAGCCACCAGCGCCCCAAATTCTTCGGGTGCATTAATACCGGTACCAACAGCAGTGCCTCCAATCGCCAACTTTTTCATTGCCGGCATAGCTTGCTGAATACGTTCAATACCGCTACGAACCTGTGCAGCCCAACCACCCAGCTCCTGCCCCAGAGTAATGGGCATAGCATCCATCAAATGGGTTCGCCCAGTGGTGACCACATCCTGTAATTCAGTTGCCCTGTCCTCAATTGTATTCACCAGATGTATCAGCGCGGGTATCAAGCGCTCTTCACAGCCAATGCTGGCACTAACGTGGATCGTTGTTGGAATAACATCATTGGAACTCTGACTCATATTGACGTGATCATTGGGGTGCACATCCACATCTGAATCCAGTGAGGCCAGATAGGCAATCACTTCGTTGGCATTCATATTAGTGCTGGTACCCGATCCAGTCTGGAAGACATCAATCGGAAATTCTGAATCCAGTCCACCGACTATCATTTTCTGACAAATATCAGTCACCGCCTGATAACGAGGTTTATCCAGGCTGCCCATTTTGTAATTAGCTTCAGCACAAGCCAACTTAACCCGGCCTAGTGCCTGCAAAAAAGCACTCGGCATAGTCAGGTTACTGACAGGAAAATTCTCTATTGCACGCTGCGTCTGGGCACCATAACAGGCCGATTCTGGCACTTCAAGTTCACCCATACTGTCTTTTACACTGCGCGTTTTTGTCATTTTCCTCTCCGTTAAACCAAAACTTTATTGTTAATTTGAGTTTTATATGATGTAGCTTTTTTACTATAACAAGGGAAAAATTATCAAAAAAAACACAGTTTACTTTTAGTAAATGAGTATTTTGAGAACGCTTTTAACATTGTTATAGCGGAAAAGATGCTTCATACAAAGCTCTCATTGTATAATACGCGACCTTACGAACGCATAAAGTCAAAGATTATTACTATATCGGAATCAACACAATGAGCAACATGATGGAATTAAACGAACTCACCGCCATCTCACCCGCTGACGGTCGATACGGCTCTAAAACTGCCGCTCTACGCCCCTTATTCAGCGAATTTGGACTGATCCATCACCGTGTACTGGTTGAAGTACGCTGGTTACAGGCACTGGCCGCAAATGCTGCCATCAGTGAAGTACCGGCATTTGACGAACACACCAACAATCTGCTCAATAATATTGTAGATAAATTCAGTACCGAAGATGCTCAGCGCGTTAAAAATATCGAACGCACGACAAACCACGATGTAAAAGCGGTTGAGTATTTTCTTAAGGAAAAAATTCAGGGTAATCAAACCCTGGAAGCAGTATCCGAATTCATTCATTTTGCCTGCACCTCTGAAGACATCAATAATCTGTCATACGCATTGATGCTGAAATCGGGACGCGACACCGTCATCCTGCCGGCCATGGATGAAATTATCGACAAACTGAAAGCTATGTCACATGACTTAGCTGATCAACCAATGCTCAGTCGCACCCACGGCCAGACGGCCTCTCCAACCACAGTAGGTAAGGAACTTGCCAACGTGGTCCATCGTCTGCGCCAGCAGCAGAAAATCACCGCCAATGTTGATATCCTCGGCAAAATCAATGGTGCCGTTGGCAACTTCAATGCCCACTATTGCGCTTATCCTGAAATTAACTGGCCTGAATTTGCTCAAAGCTTTATCGAGTCTATTGGCCTGACCATGAACCCCTATACCATCCAGATTGAACCGCATGATTATATGGCCGAAATGTTCGATGCCATCAGCCGCTTTAACACCATACTGATTGATTTGTGCCGTGATCTCTGGGCCTATATCTCACTGGGTTACTTTAAACAGAAAACCATTGCTGGAGAAGTCGGCTCATCCACCATGCCACATAAAGTCAATCCGATCGATTTTGAAAATGCCGAAGGCAACTTTGGTATTGCAAATGCATTATTTGGCCACTTCGCAGCCAAGTTACCCATTTCTCGCTGGCAACGCGACCTGACCGATTCAACGGTACTGCGTACGCTCGGCGTTGCTTTTGCGCACAGCGTCATCGCCTATCAGTCACTGAACAAGGGCCTGAACAAACTTGAAGTCAATGAGAAAAAGCTGGATGACGATCTGGAAAATAGCTGGGAAGTACTGGCAGAACCAATCCAGACCGTGATGCGTCGTTATGGCATTGAAAACCCATATGAAAAACTCAAGGAAATGACGCGTGGTAAAGGCATTAACCGCGAAGATATGCATAACTTTATCAGCACACTGGACATTCCCGAAGAAGCACGTCAACGCCTGCTTGATCTGACACCGCAGAATTATATTGGCAATGCCAGACAACAAGCCAAAAATATCTAATAAAAAAACACCTAAAACCTCGCCCGGAATATTTTCGGGTGAGGTTTCACTAGATGTTTTTTTGTCAGACTACTGGCAGAAAAAACCACTACTGATACGCAACGCTTTCCCCAATCTGCCCAATCCTGTAGCCCCGGAAGAACTTGCCGGCATGGCCTGTGAAGAAGGCATCAATGCACGTCTGATTATTGAAAAAGATGATGTCGAGCCCTGGTCGGTTCAGCATGGTCCTTTTGATGAAGATGACTTCAGCCACTTGCCAGAAACTCATTGGACGCTGCTGGTTAATGATGTAGAAAAATACATTCCTGAAGCCAAAACATTATTCGATCAATTTCGATTTATAGCTGACTGGCGTAAAGACGACATGATGATCAGTTATGCAGTAGATGGTGGCTCTGTCGGCCCACATCTGGATGCCTACGATGTTTTTCTCATCCAGACCTACGGACAGAGAAACTGGAAAATCAGCTACCAGCACTGCAACCAATTTATTAAAGATATTGATTTAAAAATACTGGCTGAATTTAACCCTGACGAGGACTGGTTACTCAATCCTGGTGACATGTTATACCTGCCACCTAATCTGGCTCATTATGGTGTGGCGAAGGGTCCGTGCATGACTGCCTCAGTCGGTTTTCGTGCACCATCAGTACGCGCAATGACCAGTGAGTTCGCCGAATTCATCGCCAATCAAACGGCTACAACACTACGTTATACCGATCCGAATATTCAACTACAAAACCACCCTTCAGAAATAAGCACCTCAGCACTAAACACCGTGAAAAACCTGCTTAATCAAAAATTAATTTTTGACGACTCAATGTTAAAACAATGGTTTGGTGAATACATAACCGATACAAGATCGAGCAATCAGCTTTCTGAAACCAATAGAAATATCATTAATTTTGAGACCTTAAAAAAACGATTAAAAACACAGGAAGATATTCATCAGTCGCCCTTTTCACGTTTTTTATTTACACGTGATAAAGATACTGCATTGTTATTTGTCGATGGTCAAAGCTATCCGACCAGTATAAATTTTTCAGAATGTCTATGTCAGAACCACACCATAATGACTACAGCCCTTTTTGCCGCATGCTCAACTTATCTGGATGAAAATGCGCTGCTGGATTTATACAATAGAGGCTGCATAGACTGAAGCCAAAGAAAACTCATCTTATTGAAATACTATGACTTTTGAAAACACTCAATTTATAGCCACAACCTGGCAACAAAACAACACAGAACTAAAACAAATTCGAAGCACAGTGTTTATTAAAGAACAGCATGTGCCGGCTGAACTGGAATGGGATGAATTTGATGAACAATCTATTCACTTTCTGGCTTCCAACAATAATCAGGCCATTGCATGCGCGCGTTTAAAACCTGATGGTCAAATAGGGCGTATGGCTGTTCTCAGCAACTATCGCAATCAGGGCATTGGCACGAAGTTGCTCTCAATAGTAATATCACATGCTAAAAATAGCGGCTATAACATGGTTTATCTACACGCCCAGAAGCAGGCTATTAATTTTTACCGAAAATTTGAATTTATTGAAAATGGCATGGAATTTATAGATGCAGGCATATTGCATCATGCCATGTACAGAACACTTATAGAACAATAACAAAGATCCTTATTATGCCTAAAATCCCTTCTATTCCTTTCTGTGAAGAAATGCCAAGCTATTTTATACTTGGCGAAACCAAAGCAGAAATCAAACTTAGCAATGCCGAAGAATACCGTAATGCCGCATTATCATTAGCCAGCCAGGCGCGCTATAACATTAATATTTTTACTCAGGACATGGATGACCCGATCTTCAATAACGATGATTTCGAAAATCATATATTCAATCTTGCTACACGTCACCCTAATTCAAAAATACGCATTCTAGTACAAGACTCATCAACTGCAGTAAGAAAAGGGCACTGTCTAATACGACTTGCCCAAAGCTTGACCAGCTCTATCCTGATAAAAAACCCACCACAAACACATAAAAATGATAAAAGCGCTTTTATGACTGTAGACAGTGCTGGATTATTGTATCGAATTCATGCTGACAATTATAATTACGATGGCTCAGTTAACTTTATGTCAGCGCAGCGTGCTAAAAAACTAGAAGATTTTTTCAATGAAGCATGGGAACACGGCGTACCGGACTTACAGGTTCGCAGGCTCTTTGTTTAACTTTATATTTAGACATGAAATTGGTTCAGCCGCCATAAGGTAGTTGCCCTGTACGCAATTAACACCTAAGTCTTTGAGGATATCCAGGGTCTGCTCATCCTCTACCCATTCAGCGATGGTCATCAGGCTCATTGCCTCAGCAACTTGTTGAATTGACTTAACCATCGCTCTATCAATTTCATCTTCACTGATATCCCTAACAAAAGATCCATCAATTTTAAGAAAATTAACAGGCAATGATTTTAAATAGGTAAAGGAACTTAGACCACTGCCAAAGTCATCCAGTGAAAACATACATCCGTACTGCTTTAGCTTATTAATAAATATAACAGCCTGACTCAAATTACTAATTGCAACTGTTTCCGTTATTTCAAAACAAACATGGTCCAATGGTACCTTCCATCGTTCTTTTTCAGAAAAAATAAAATCAAACAAGCCTGGATCATTCAGTGAATCACCCGATAAATTAATAGCCACTACATTCATCACAGCATCAGGATGATCAGATTTGCACGTTCCCATCAACTCAAATATATTAGCAATCACCCAACGATCTATCGAAGACATCAGATTAAATCGCTCAGCCGCTGGCAAAAAAGCACCAGGAAGGATAATCGAACCATCTTCACCGATCATTCGCAGCAACACCTCGACGTGTTCCACCGAATTATTTTCAACATTAATGATATTTTGGTAATACAGACAGAGACGATTTTCTGCCATTGCTTGAGTAATTCGTGATGTCCAATGCATTTCACCATGGCGCTTAGAAACAGCTGCATCCGATTCCTCATAAACATGCACACGATTTCTACCTGCATCTTTAGCCGCATAACAGGCGATATCCGCAGAGCTTAAAATACTTGCCATATCCGAATTTTCAGAATTAATTTCAACAACGCCGATACTAACGCCAATTTCAAAAGTTTTATCTCCCCATACAAACCTGAAATCTTTAATATTTTCACGAACTTTATCCGCAATCAGTATTGATTTCTCCAGACTACAATTTTCCAGTAAAACACCAAATTCATCACCACCAAGTCTGGCCACAATATCACCGGTGCGCAATACATCATGAAACAACATTGGCAATTGCTGTAGTAACTCATCACCGGCAATATGTCCGCAGGTATCATTAACAACTTTAAACTGATCAAGATCAAGATAAAGAAAAACATGAGTCCTGTTTTCATTTTTAACGCTAGATAAAGTTTCTTTGAGATGGGTTTCAAATTTTCTTCTATTGTACAACCCTGTCAGAGCATCATGACTCGCTTGATAGGATAATTGTCGAGTTAACGTTCGAGCATGACTAACATCCTGAATAACAACGACTACACCCAATAAATCACCTGATTCATTTTCCATCGATGCAACAGATGCCTCAACCGCAGTTGAAGTCGATTTTTTATTGCGTAATGTAATTTGCTCAGGAAATTTAATAACGCCTCCTTTTTTTAAACACTCTTTAATCGGATTAGTTATTAACAGTTCTGACACATCATCAACAATATCTATCACTTCATAAAAGGATTTCCCAATCAGTTCTTCAGCCGTGCTATCCAGCAACTTTTCAGCCGCAGGATTAATAGACTTCACATTACCATCCAGACCGATAGTAATTACCGAGTCGGTAATAGAGTTTAGAGTAACTTCTGCCAGCTCTTTCTCAACACTCAATGCAGCTTCATATTTTTCTGATCGATCCAGCGCTTTGACCAAATCTTCCTGCTGCTCCAGTACTGACTCGATTGCGTAATTAATAAAGCGTCCCAAATAACCAAATTCATCCTGGCGAGATTCATTAAATCTAATTGCTTCATCACCCAAAGTGAATTTTTTAGCCGACTCGAGCATCATAATAAATGGCCGCGTCAACATTATATGTAACAATTGCCGTAAAAATAGTCCAAAAACAAAGATACCAATACCAATACTCAGCAACATATTCTTTCGAATTTCAGCCACTGTTTTTTCTTTATTAGTAAAATAAACTTTAACCTTGAGTGGGTCTACAATGCCTGCACCATTTTTCTGACCAACATAATATTCAAACACATCATCATCGCTATTTGATTTACCAAATTCGAGTTGATAATCACGCTCACTAATTATGGCGGAATTAAATCCCATAATTTCTCTAAAATAATTAATTCGCTGCTCTATTCTTTTATGCTCACTGTAAATACCACCAACCTTATCTATGAGCACGTCTATATCGTGCGCCAACAAAAAAGTATTAGTCTCCCGTTTTACATAAATTTCATTTTCGGCTTTATTTATAAAGTGAATAGCGATAATCAGGCTAATTAATACAAGCACCCAAAAAACGATGCCGGCGATACGTGCAGGGAGCTTAGGATGAAATGGTATGGTATTTAGTTCCATCTGTTTATTATGGCTTATTTAAATCCTAACCATCTGATGGCCAGATAGACGGGGCATACACCACTCACGCCCGCACCCAGTACTGCAAATCCAATAAACCAGGGGAAAAACCAGAGCATATCAATATTATATTCGTGTACAGCGATATAACTGGTAAACACAACACTACCGAGAACCAGCCTTAACATACGAAATGCCCCAAATTGAAATCTAGGTGGTTTAGTATATTGCAGCAGACCAGGTTCCAATTTAGATTTGCTGATCTTTTGCGTTATCACTGGCAGAGTAAAACCAGTAACCCCCTCAATAATTACCACAACAACCAGCACATAAATCATGGCATTCGATTCAATGTACAATGCCATTAATATACATAAACCAAGTAGGAGCAAATAAAAGCGATCACTCATGTTATTCCCCATCATTAAATACATCGATCAGTCTTTTGAACAAACGAAAACAATCCTTGTATAATTTCTAATTCTATATTGAGTATATTGTATTTTTAGTATATTACGAGCTAACTCCAGCACAATCTCTGATCAATGTTGGCCCTTGATAGATAAAGCCGGTATAAATTTGCACCAGAGCTGCGCCCAGCTCCATTTTCCTTCTAGCATCTTCAGCTGAAAACACACCACCCGCGGCGATAACAGGGATCTTTCCATCTAGCTCAGCAACCAGTTTTTCCAGAACATCATTTGATATTACGGTTAATGGTCGACCGCTCAGCCCGCCCTGCTCCTGAGCATATCGTTGATCACGCAGATCTTCACGACTACTGGTGGTATTTGTCGCAATAACACCATCAATCTTAAGCCGTATAAACGTCCGTGCCAGCTCAGCAATGGCGCCATCATCAAGATCAGGTGCAATTTTGACGGCCAGAGGTACGTATTTACCATACGTTGCTTCCAGGCAAGACTGCTCCTGCTTCAAACCTGAAAGCAGCTTCTCCAGCTCCTCACCATGCTGCAACTCCCTCAATCCCGGTGTATTGGGCGATGAAATATTAATCGTTATATAGTCCGCATAGGGGTAAACCTGCGATAATGCAGTCCGATAGTCCTCAACGGCGTTCTCAAGTGAGGTGTCGCGATTCTTGCCGATATTGATGCCCAACACACATTGGCGCTGGCTGCGTTTAACATTATCTAGCAGATACTCAACCCCCTTATTATTAAAGCCCATTCGATTAATGATGGCCTCATCCGCCTCCAGCCGGAACAGCCGTGGCTTCGGATTGCCCGGCTGGGCACGTGGCGTCACCGTGCCAATTTCAACAAAACCAAAACCGCAGGCGGCCAGGGCATCAATATGCTCACCATTTTTATCCAGACCCGCCGCCAGCCCGATCGGGTTTGAAAATTCTATACCCATCACCGTCACCGGCGCCTTAACGGGCTTGCCAACTATCCATCTCAACAGTCCCAATCGATGGGCCACATCCATTAACTTTAAAGACAGCGTGTGCGCAGTTTCAGGCTCTAATAAAAACAGCAGCTTTCGTACAACGGGATAAAAATTCATTCTGGTATTCACCTGGATTCAATATATTCAATAATTAACTGCAAACTTCTACGGCCACGAAATTCATTCACATCCATGCGGTAAATCATCCGTAACGATGATTGGCCTGCCTGCAATATATCGGCGCACTGGTTAAAAGCAATCGCTTCCACCTCTTCGCGACTCACTTGATGCAGTAGTTTGAGTTTTAAATGCTTGTCGCCAACAATCCGCCAGTCCAGCACATCAAACTCATCGTCAAATAGCGGTTCGGCAAAACACTGACCCCACGGGCCGGCAAAACGCAAAGTCTCCGCCTGTTGCAGACTCAACTCACCCGACTGCAAACCACCATCGGTTTCTATAACTTTGTCCAGCGAGCTTTTACCCAAACTTGTTTCAATCTGCTCAGAAAACGCATTCGAAAACTGTTTGAGATCACCTTTTTTCAGGCTCAGACCCGCGGCCATGGCGTGACCACCAAATTTTTGAACTAACGAAGGGTACCTGGTCGCAATGGCATCCAGCACATCGCGAATATGCACACCCGGTATCGAACGCGCTGAGCCTTTCACCTCACCATCACCGGCATCGGCAAAAGCAATCACCGGGCGATGATATTTCTCTTTGACACGTGAAGCGAGCAACCCTACTACCCCTTGATGCCAGTCCTCGTCATACAAACAAAGACCGGCCTGCAATTTTTGCTCGTCCATTTTTGCCAGCACACCATCCATAATGGTCATGGCCTGCGCCAGCATATCGCCTTCAATTTCTTTGCGTTGCTGATTCATGTCATTGAGCATTTTTGCATAATGCATGGCCTGGTCATAATCATCCGTTAACAGGCACTCAATGCCAACCGACATGTCATCCAGACGACCGGCCGCATTCAGTCTGGGCCCGACCGCGAAACCAAAATCCTGGGCGGTACAGACTTTCATATTCTTAGCTGAAATATCAAGCAAAGCATGAATGCCCGAACAACATTGAGCGTGACGAATTCGCTGCAGGCCCTGCTCGACCAGCAGGCGATTATTCCTGTCCAGCGGCACCACATCGGCCACCGTGCCCAGCGCCACCAGATCGAGTAACAATGCCATATTGGGTTCAGGTCGCTGTTGATCAAACCACGCCCGTGCCCGCAATTCAGAACGCACTGCCAGCATCACGTAAAAAGCCACGCCCACTCCCGCCATCATCTTGCTTGGAAACTGACAACCCTGCTGGTTAGGATTCACAATGGCATCGGCATCCGGCAACTGCGATCCCGGCAAATGGTGGTCGGTGACCACCACTTTTATATTTTCCTGTTTGGCCACGGCCACGCCGTCAACACTGGAAATCCCGTTATCGACAGTAATAATTAAATCGGGCGACATCGTTTTCGCCAGCAGAACAATTTCCGGGGTCAAACCATAACCGTATTCAAAACGATTCGGCACCAGATAGCGAACACCCTGCAACCCCATGGAGCGCAAGGCACGCACCATCAGCGCGGAACTGGTCGCACCATCGGCATCAAAATCACCGACGATCATCACCGACTCATTATTCATCACCGCATCTGCAATCAATGCCGCAGCCCGATCGATCCCTTTTAACTGTTTAAAATCGAGCAGGCCAGTGAGTGAGTAATCAAGCTGTTCACAGCTTTCAATACCGCGGTTTGCATAAACCCGTTTCAACAAAGGATCTAAATCGCTGGCGGCCAATGCCGGCGATATCGCAGAGCTCTTAGTGATGACACTGATATCATTCATAGGTATCAATATATTTTTCTATACGTTTATCACAGAAAAACCTGAATTTATTTTTACCGCTTATTTGGTAACAAACACCGTTACAGGGATACAGGTTAATGCTGATTTTATTTTTCATTGCCCAGCTTAAAATCGGTTCCAGCCAGTTTGTATATAACTCGTTAAATGTGGATTGCCACACCGTGACATCACCGTAACTGGTGATATTGAACAAATCGTCCAGCACTAGTAAAGATGCAGATTGCCTGGAAATTCTTCCAGAAAAATTCCCAAAATCAGATATCGGACAATAGTCCAGTTCATTTAAAGCAGCCAGGCCTTTAATCAAAGAATGGCGTCCATAAATATCCATCTTATGCTGGCTCGCCTTGACCGGAAGTTTGCCACCACCCCAAAGCCATGCACCATTAACAGGTAATTTATTATTACTGATTCTTTTTTCATTAACAGCACTGTGATGCAATAGCATCTGCACCTCATTCATAACCTTTTTCCAGAATAGGGCATCTTCACCCTGCGGCATAAAAGCATAGACATTACGGCTAATGACTTCATTAACAGGTGTGGTAGACACATTTCCATGATCGACAATGTTTAAAAACCAGCTATCCTTATCATGCATAAAAAAATGAATGCCATCTTCATTAAAATGTGTATTTAATTCCTCGATTAATGCTTCGGATTCATGCTGCGTTAAATCAAGTCCGTGTGTATCCCTTAGAATGGCGTGATCCATATCTGCCTGAAGATAAACAGGATCAATATAAAACCAGTAACTACCTTCAGTATATTGACCACGCCCCAATAGCGATAGCGCTGCAGCAGGAAATGGTTTTTCCTCATCCACAGTAAAAAGCACGGCCAGCACATCATAAAAACTTTTTTGGGAGATTGTCTGTCGATCAGCTTTAGCTAACCATGACAACAACGACTTAACAGATTCACTGTTGAGGTTATCTATTTCTGGAAGAGGACCACATAAGCCCGGTATGACAAGATTAAGCTGCGCCAATTTTTCGCCTGATTTCAAACAAGGCAACGCCTGTCGCAACTGAAACGTTAAGACTTTCCACGCTGCCATGCATCGGAATATAAACCAGCTCATCGCAGTTTTCGCGGGTCAGTCTGCGCATGCCTTTTTCTTCTGCACCCATAACCAGGGCCATGCGCCGGCTGGCATTAATGTCGTACAAACTCTTGTCGGTTTCGCCGGCCGTGCCGACAATCCAGACATCATGATCATGCAGCAACTCCATCGCCCGCGCCAGATTGGTTACCTGAATAAAGGGCAAGGTATCGGCTGCGCCACAGGCTACTTTTCGCACCACCGCAGTAAGACCCGGGCTATGATTTTTTGTAACGATGACCGCATCCACACCTGCCGCGTCAGCGGTGCGCAAACAGGCTCCCACATTATGCGGATCCTGTATTTCATCGAGAATCAGCAGCAACAGTTCACCCGGCTTGTTTAATATATCTTCCAGGTCATTCTGCCCGACTTTACTCACGCGCATTTCTGCCATCACGCCCTGATGGCTGGCATCCTGACTTTTCTTTTTCATCTTGTCGGCAGAAATAGCCTGCACTGAAACACCCAGTTTTTTAGCCAGATCAGTCAGTCTGGTAATTCGGTGGTCAGTCCTTCCCTGCAATATCCATAACTGCAGAACATTCTCGCCGCGATTTTTTAGTGCAGATTCTACGGCGTGAATACCGTAGATTAATTCATTACTAGTCTTACTCAACTGAAACGCCCTGAGTATTTTTTACCAGTTCAAAGTCGATGCGTCTTTCACCGCGATCGACATTGGTCACACGTACCGTGACCGGATCACACAGGCGGAATTCCATGCCCCTGTTCTCACCCAGCAGGCGGTGCTGTATCGGGTCGAACTGATAATAATCTTTGGGCAGACTGGTGATGTGAATCAAACCTTCGACATAATAATCATCCAGCTCGACAAACAGGCCAAACGAAACCACCGCCGTGACATGCGCAGTGAATTCCTGACCAATCTTGTCCAGCATGTATTCACACTTGAGCGCAAACTCGGCATCACGCGTGGCTTCATCAGCACGGCGCTCGTTGTTCGAACAATGTTCGCCCATCGATGCCATCTGAGTTTGATCGTAGATGTAATCTTTTTTCTTCTGCTTATGAATGATATGTTTCAGCGCCCTGTGCACCAGCAAATCGGGATAACGACGTATTGGAGAAGTGAAGTGGGCATACGCTGCCAACGCCAGACCAAAGTGGCCGGTATTCTCGGCTTTGTAAACCGCCTGCTTGAGTGATCGCAACAACAAGGTTTGCACCAGATGCTTGTCTTCTCTTGCTTTTAAAGCTTCGGTTAAGACCGAATAATCCAGCGAAGCAATTTTTTTCTGCGGATCACCCAGGGTCAGGCCCAGCTCACTCAGGAAGCCACGCAAGTCTTCAATCTTGTCATCATCAGGACGGTCATGATCACGATACAAAGCCGGCAACTCATGCTTAAGAATGGTTTCTGCCGCAGAGACATTAGCTGCAATCATGCACTCTTCAATAATTCTGTGTGCATCATTACGAATGAAAGGTTTAATGCTGGCAATGCGTTTATCATCGGTGAAATCAATTTTTGTTTCTGTAGAATCAAATTCAATCGAACCGCGTTTTCTTCTGGCTTTCATGAACGCGCCATACAACGCATAAAGATCTTCGAGATGCGGCACCAGACTGCCAAGTCTTGTCCTCACCGCTTCGGATTTCTCAACCACCACATCAGCTACTTCATCATAAAGCAATCGTGCATGTGAACGGAACACCGCTTCGTAGAATTTGTGTTTTGCAATCTCACCGTGCTCATCAATGCGCATTTCACAAACCATGCACAGGCGATCAACTTCAGGATTAAGCGAACACAGTCCGTTGGAAATTTCTTCCGGCAGCATCGGAATAACACGGCCCGGGAAATACACCGAAGTCGCACGATCATAAGCACTGATATCCAGTGCCGAACCGGGTTTCACATAATGCGCGACATCGGCAATCGCAACCAGTAAACGCCAGCCGCCATTCACCGGCTCACAATACACCGCATCATCAAAATCGCGTGCATCCGCACCATCAATCGTCACCAGCGGCACTGAACGCAGATCAACACGACCCTGCTTATCTTCCTCCCTGACCTCGGGTCCCAGCTTCGCCGCTTCCGCGATCACAGCGTCTGTCCATTCATGCGGCAAACCATGGTTATGTATCGCGATTTCGATTTCCATACCCGGTGCAGACAGATCACCAATCACACTCTCTACCCGACCAATTGCTTCCCTCTTAAAAGTGGGGTACTGCAGAATCTCGACTTTAACAATCTGATCCGGCTGTGCATCACCCACGTCTTTTGCAGGAATCAAAATATTCTGGGTGAGGCGCTTGTTATCCGGTACCACAAAATAAATGCCACTCTCATCAAACAGGCGACCCACCACAAACTGATGGGAGCGCTCAATAATACTAATGACCGCACCTTCGCGGCGGCCGCGTCGATCGATGCCTGCTACCTTTACCACGGCCCGGTCGCCATGCATCAAGGTGCGCATTTCGCGTGCATTCAGGAACAGGTCATCACCGCTCTCTTCCGGCACCAGAAAACCAAAACCATCCGGATGGGCAATCACACGGCCGCGAATCAGATCGTCCTCTTCCACCGACAAATAGCCGCCGCGACGGTTCTGTACCAGCTGCCCATCTCGAACCATGGCACGCAGACGCCGACGCAAAGCTTCCTGCTCATCATCCGTCTCCATCTTCAGATGCTCAATCAGCTCGGGCAGCGTCATCGCATTCTGGTCTCTGATCAATTGCAGCAGCAGGTGACGACTTGCTATCGGGTTTTCATACTTACTCGCTTCCTTCTGCGCTTCCGGATCAACGATCGGGCCACGCTTAGCGCCTCTGCTTCTGGCTTTAGGCTTATCCTCTGACTGCGACCCTGACTTGCCACCGCGACCACGTCTTGACCTGGATTTTGGCTTAGCCTTTTCTCTCGTGCCTTCCTTAGTCTTTTCCCCGGTTTTTGCTTTTGGTTTAGGTTTAGATTTTGCTTTAGACTTAGTTTTTGCTTTAGCTTTGACCTCAGTTTTTACCTCAGCCTGAACCGCGGTTTTAGCTCTGGTCTTCGTTCTGGTTTTTGCCTCAATCTTTACTTCAGATACCACTTCGGTTTTAACCCTGGCTTTTACTTTAGTTTTTGATCGGCTCATCGATTTAACAATTGACTTGGCCATGGCCTTAACTTTGGCACCAACCTTTGTCTTAGTTTCTGTTTTTTTAGTGTTTTTTTCGCTCATGGGCGAATTGTAACCGTCATGCCGATATATTCATAGCATACTGAAATTGACAGCCCAACAATCTGCATGTAAAGTTCGCGCCCTGTCTAGGATCTAGGATCCAGACACACCTTTGCCCAGGTGGCGGAATTGGTAGACGCGCTAGCTTCAGGTGCTAGTGGCCGTACGGTCGTGGAGGTTCAAGTCCTCTCCTGGGCACCATCTTAAAACTCCCTGTTTTTAAAACCTTAAGCCTATCCCTGCTTCAACGATTTCTGAGCAGTGATTTTTTACGTCCGCCAAACCAGCCAATAACCCGGTCACTTTCCCCCTTTCCATACCAATAACCTGCTGAAATCATGGTGGTATAAATAATTGATGTCGCTCATAATAAAATTCGTGACTATCTGATTTTAGAGGCTCAACCATGTCTAACTGGCCTGACCGCAGTCAAATGAAAGCCTTCGTTATAGAAGAAACAGATGCCTTGCTGGCCTTACTGATATCTGAAGGCTTCTGGATCCAGCTTACCGTCATCATCTCCGTGTTTGTGCTGGCACGCTGGTTGCTCACGCCACGATTGCAGGCCGCGCTCACCCGCCTCAGCACCGCCACTGGCCGCGTTGCCAATTTCCATCAACTCATCGTCACCCTCAATGAATTCGCCAATACGCTGGTCTGGCTGATATTGCAGTGGACCGCGATTGAGGTATACATCTATCTGGACAAACCACACAGCCTGCTCACCCCGGTCGCCAGCCTGCTCAGCGCCTGGTTATTGATACGCATTGCCTCGAAACTGTTACAAAACAAAGCCGCCGCACGTTTTGTCGCCAGCGTCGCCTGGACACTGGCAATACTAAATATTTTTGACTGGTTAGATCCCGCGCTGGACTTACTCGACAGCATGTCGCTCACCCTCGGTTCGGTGCGCCTGTCACCGCTGCTGGTGATCAAGGCCGGGCTGTCATTATGGCTCTCCCTGTGGCTGGCCAATGTACTCGCCACCTTTCTCGACCGGCGACTGGAAGGCTCGGAAAACGTCACCCCGGTGATGCGCGTACTCAGCGTCAAACTGCTGCACATCGGCCTGATCACCGCCGCCTTCCTGATTACCTTTTCCGCAGTCGGCATCGACCTGACCGCACTGGCGATTTTTGGTGGTGCCCTCGGTGTTGGCCTCGGCTTTGGCCTGCAGAAAATATTCTCCAACCTGATCAGCGGCGTCATCCTGCTCATGGACCGCTCCATCAAACCCGGAGATGTCATTTCCGTGGGCAACACCTTCGGCTGGATCAATCACCTGAGTGCACGTTATGTCTCGGTGATCACCCGCGACGGCATTGAACACCTCATTCCCAACGAAGTGCTCATCACCGAACGGGTAGAAAACTGGTCATTCAGCGATAATCTGGTGCGTCTCCGGGTTCCGGTCGGCGTCTCCTATAATGCCGATGTGCGTCTGGCGATGAAACTGTGCGTCGAAGCCGCGCTGGCCACACCACGCATTCTCAAAAACCCCGAGCCGCGCTGTTTGCTCAAAGGTTTTGGCGACAGCTCGGTCGATCTCGAACTGCGCGTCTGGATCAACGATCCGCCGAATGGCCGCTCCAACGTTTTGAGCGACGTGCTGCTTGGCGTCTGGGACCGCTTCCATGAACACGGCATAGAAATTCCCTACCCGCAACGAGACCTGCACTTACGCAGCGGCTTTGAAAAACTCGGTGATAGCGACAACGCGCCGACGAACAAAGGAGAAAACTCATGATGCAGTTTATATTGTGCCACAACAACACCACCCAGGTCGGCGGCCAGGAATTACTGGAACAATGGCAGAACAAACCCGACAGCTGGATCTGGCTCGACCTGTACGCCGAACCCGCCGAACAGGAACGTGAATTTCTTGAACAGCATTTCGCGCTGGAGCACGGCGCCATCATCGAAGCCCAGCGTGACCGCCACCCGCCCAGCTTTGAAATATTTAAAAATTATATTTACCTGCTGCTCAAACCGCTGGACGCCGAATCCGACTCGCTCGACTTCGGCACCCTGCAACTGGCCATGTTCGCCAGCGATCGTTTTCTGGTCACGCGTCGCTCAAAAAAATCGCCCTACCTGGCAAAGCTGTGGTCAACACTGCAGAAAAATGGTTATAAAAATGGAGCACCCATGTCCATCGTCACCGCCATGAGCCGACGCGTCGCGCAACGTTACGGCAATGTGTTACTCGACCTGGAACAACGCCTCGACGTCATCGAAGATGAACTGTTTGACAGCCCCACCGACGAGCTGATGAAAGAACTGGTCGGCTACAACACCGGCCTGCGAAAAATGCACCGCATCCTGGCTTATTATGAAAACGTATTCACCAACGTGCGCGAACAACTGCACAAAACCGGCAGCCATCACCACGATGACTTTCACGACATCTACGCACTCATCGAACGCTTCAACAGCTTATCGACGCTCTATCAAAACGTCATCACCGACCTCATCGAAGCCTACATCAGCCTCAACGGTCACCGACTCAATCAGATCATGAAAGTGCTCACCATCGTCACCGTCATCTTCGTACCGCTGACCTTGTTAGTCGGTATCTACGGCATGAACTTCGAAAACATGCCCGAACTGAAAAGCCAGCACGGTTACTACATCCTGCTAACAGTCATGTCAGGCATCACCGTAGTCATGCTGTATCTGTTCAGACGAGTGCGCTGGTTGTGATTATTATTTTTTTACAGGCAGATTTTACTCTGACCCATGTTAAAGCTGTAAATCAGGCAGCATTAGT
>JAOUNI010000024.1 GCA_029881035.1 Gammaproteobacteria bacterium
AGCGGCGACAAAATCACAGCACCCGGAAACGGGCGCTGATATCAAGGTGATGGGCGTAAGGCGACAGGATCATTTAGATTTAACTGTGGCCTGCGCTTATATTGACCGGTACATCACGGACATCAACGATTATCAGGCAAAAAAATCACAGTTGGGTCGACTGGTTGAAACCGTTGCGGCTGAATATACCAGCATGGCTGTGACCGTCGTGGTCAATGGTGCCGATGATATTGCAGCACAAAGCGTGTATCTTACCGTGACCGGCACGTCAGCTGAATCGGGTGATGACGGTGAAGTTGGGCGCGGCAATCGAGTTAACGGCCTGATCTCTCCCTATCGGCCAATGAACATGGAAGCTGCCGCTGGCAAGAACCCAGTCAGTCACGTTGGTAAGCTGTATAACATTCTGGCGCAAATGATCGCCAGGGAAGTTGTCGGCCAGCTGGCAGGGGTCGAAGAATGCTATTGCTATCTGGTCAGCCAGATTGGTAGTCCTGTTGATCAGCCCAAAGTCATCGACCTGAAATTGCATTTGCAGGCAGGCCTGACTGTGGATAGCGTGCAGGCACAGGTTGAGGAAATTGTCAGGAAAAAACTGGCGGCTATAAAGCACATTCAACAGGATGTGGTGTCGGGACTACTGGTCTATTAACGTATTGCGGGGCTTGTGTTGGTTTGGCTACGCTAGCGCTGACTGTCTGGTATGATACGGATGTTTGATAGTGACAGAAAAAATTATGATTTCTATGGTTTTAAAAAATAAATCCTTACGTAAAAAGCGTTTTTTCTACCTGAGTGCAGCGCTTTTTTTTATACTCGTCAGCCATGCTCAAGCTAACTGTGAAGCAGAAGCAGCGCCCAGAGTGAACTGGGCGGGCTGTGATAAAAGTGGAATGGACTTTAGTGGTAAAGATTTGGGGCATGCGATATTGAGCAATGCTAATTTGCGGAATACAAATTTTTCTGGTGCACGTCTATCGCACGCTGATTTTGAGTTGTCGAATATTAGCGGCGCGAAATTTGATAAAGCGCGTATGCAGGATAGTAGGCTGGTGAGTGTGACCGCGGAAAAGACTTCATTTAAAGCTGCGATTATGGATGATGTCAGTTTTAGTCGTTCCGAAATGAGTCAGGCAAGTTTCGAGCAGGCACGACTTAATAGTGCAAACTTTTATGAAACAAAGCTAGTCGGTGCAAATTTCTCGGCAGCACAATTACCATCTTCCAGTTTTGTTCACGCATCACTTGAGGGTAGTGTTTTTGACGGTGCAAATTTATCACAGGTAATAATGACATCGGCATTAATGGAGTCTGCTCGATTTACGAATGTTAATTTGACGAGCGCTGTTCTAGATAAGGCTGATTTAAAATTTGTTGATTTCACTGGGTCAGATTTGAGCAAGGCATCATTGCGTGAAGCGGTGATAGATGGCGCTCTCTTTAATAAAGCAAAACTCGGTAGAGCAATCTGGATAGATTTAAAGCGCTGTCGTGCCAGTTCGGTTGGCAGTTGTCAGTAATCTCACTTTTAGTTATACAAATTTACATAAATATTGCAGGTCAAAAATGAACGCACAAAGTTTTTTAGATTTAATGGCATCAACCGCTAACGATTTAAACCTCGAAGAACACATGAAGTTGATTTCAAAAGATGTCAGTGTCTTTGGTGTGCCCGGTTTTGAAGTGATTGGTTACCAGGACTGGTTTAATCAGTGCCAGTATGAATTTGAAAATAAACTACTAAAAAAAGTTTCTTATCAGGGTTTGAATGTACTCGCCGAAACTCCAGATCGCATCATGTTTAAATCGATTGAAACCGTTGAAGGTTCTGATGGTGCAACCAACAACAACGGCATCGAGTTTATTATTGAAAAGGAAGATGATGGCCAGTGGCGTGTTAGCCAGGAAAGAATTCTGCCTGAAGATGAACTGGAAAATGACCGTAGGCGCGGTGCGCTCTAGTCTTGTATTATTTAGTCATTGCGTGTTTATTTAAGTTTTGCTACGCTCTGTCGCAGTTTTTTCTTAGATAAAATTGTAAATAATAAGCATTTCTTATAATAAATGACTAAATGAGACTAAAAAATGTCGGCAAAAAGGGGTAGTGACTGTTTTAACAAGAATTCGCGGCTTACAAAAAGACCAGAATTAAACTCATCCAACGATAGTTCTTTAACACCGCTGGCTAGTGAAGATATTAAGACTAAGCTGGCAAAATTACTAAAAATACAGAATGACTTCTTCCCATGCTTTGACTGGACATTCCCGCCGCCACTATTGAGCAAGCAACAACCTGCTTATAGCAGTAAAGAATTATTTTCTAATCCTTCAGTTGTTCCCGGTCGTTACTCTATCTACCTGCATAGTCCATTCTGTAAGTCTTTATGCAGTTTTTGTTATTATGCAATTATTCCTGGTAAAGGCATTGATTTAGCCGAAAAGTATACTGATTATCTAGTCAAAGAAATGTCATTGTATGCTGAGCACTTTAAGGGCCAAATTTGCGAGTCAATTTATTTTGGCGGTGGTACGCCCACATTTCTTGATGATCATCTTCTGGAAAAAATATTTACCGGCCTTAACGAAAATTTCAATATTTGCGATGATGCTGAAATTACTGTGGAGGCAGCACCCGGCACCTTGCCCAGGGAGAAATGTATTCTTCTAAAATCACTGGGTGTGAACAGGCTCAGTTATGGTGTGCAAACACTTGATGAAGAACTTCTTTCCAATATGAACAGGGAATATTCAGTCACGCAGGCAGTTCAGGAACTTAAGGATGCGATAGATGTTATTGGTAACGTTAATGTTGATACCATGTATGGTTTTGATGGTGAATCTGAAAATACTTTAATTGAAACATTGGAAAAATTTCATCAGCTTGGTGTACCCAGTTTGTCTATATATGCGTTGGATAAGCAAAGAAGTGAAAAAATGGTACTATTCGAGCCGCCCAGGGATGATGCCTACCAATATAAAATAAAACAATTCGCCAGAGCTGAAAAATATCTTATGGCATTAGATTACAAACCTGTTTTGCAGAATATATTTATCAATCCAGATCGTTCTTCCTATCGTCATCAATTGCGCCGATGGGATAATCTGCCATTGGTTGCGCTGGGGTTAAACTCACAGGGCTATGCACCACAAAAAGCTTATAACAATACCGCCAGCCTTAAATCGTATTATCAATTGATTGATGAAGGTAAACTGCCAGTCGCGACGATGGATGAGTTGAATGCTGAGTTGGAGCTGTGCCGTGAGCTAACCAGTAAACTTAGATTTACTTATGTCAGTCTCGGTGAATTTAAATATAAATATAATGTTGATATTGCTGAGGTGTTCAAAGATCTGATTTCGGCTTTGGTCGATATGGAATACCTCGAATGTCATGGTGATATATTGCGTATGACGGATAAGGCCTCTTATTACAACAATATAATACCTATGTTGTTTGCACCGGATCGTTTTAAGCAAGAGCTACTTGGCTTGCCTGAAGAATATCTGGAAACTTTTCCTGTGCCACATATTATGACTCAACTGGGTCAGGCTCAATCTAAGCCATTTGGTTTGTCTGAATCCAGGCATATTGTAAATACTGATAGACGAACACAATCAAATAGAAGAAAAAGGAATGATTTGACTGATGTCACGGATCAGCGTTTAAGTTTTGGTCCGGGCAGGAGGAATTCAGATGGTGTTTGGAGCTGGTCATCCATTAATAGTTTTTCCTGATTATTTTTCGCTGAAATCAGCATGGTCGTTGAGCAGGCGCGGGTATGATTTTTTGCCCATGCCTGTAAATTTATAAAATGCTTACAGCGTGATCTTCAACATATCATTACCGCCCCTGTTTTATTCTCAATTAAATAGATGAAAAGGTTAATACCTTATTTTTTACATGGCATCAATTAAATAATCGCCGTTATATAAACAAATCGCTAGTATTATTACAATATTAGACTATACTAATAATCTAGTATTAACCCAGTAAAGGAGAGTCATGATGATTATTGACGCCTTGACTTATGTGCTTTTAGCTGCAGCGTTGGCGACGACCTTAGTCATCATCCATTTTGCTAAAGAGTGAATCTATAAGTCACTTAAATGGGAAAAAAACCGTAGTAACCTACCAGATATCCATGAAACGGCAGTTTGCAACAGGCAAGCTGCCGGATTTAGAAAAAATTCCAGAAGAATATAAATTGTCAGTAGAAAACGATTATTAGTTAATCATTTTCAGCCAGGATTATTTTGGAATAGCTGTTCACCAGCTCAATAAACCGATCCCTGTCGATGAGTTCGGCACCCATCGATTCCATGTGTCCAGTATAAACCTGTGAGTCGATGAGTTTCGGCCTGATGGTATTGCATAAATATTCCAGTGCGACTTTTGAAGCATCGGTTTTTTTGCTGAACATAGATTCACCAAAAAACATCTCGCCGATTTTTATGCCATAAAGGCCACCCACCAGCTTGCCATCGCGCCAGCATTCGATCGAATGCGCATAACCGAGTTCATGTAGTCGGCAATAGGCATTGAGCATGTTGTTATTGATCCAGGTGCCGGCCTCTGCTTTTCTGGGCGCGGCGCAAGCCTGCATGACTTCACGAAAGGCGGTATCGGTTCTGACTTCATAGATTTTTTTGTTGAGTGTTTTTTTCAGGCTGCGCGAAATTTTTAATTTTTCCGGGAATAACACGCAACGCGGGTTCGGTGACCACCAGAGAATAGGGTAGTCATCGCTGTACCATGGGAAGATGCCCTGACGGTAGGCCTGCAAGATGGTTTCGGGCTTGAGGTTGCCGCCGACGGCGAGCAGGCCATCGGGTTCAGTGAGCGCGAGCCTCGCATCCGGGAACGGGCCACTGAAGTTCTCGGCTAAATAAAATGGTTTTTCGTTCATGGTTTTTTGAAGGGCGAGGCTTCGTGCAGGCTTCGGCCATATTCCAGCATGGCCTGCTGCTCGCGCTGCAGAAAATCGTTAATAGCGCCCCTGAAACCTTCGTGAGCAATGTAGTGGGCCGAGCGCGTTTGTACCGGCAGGAAACCACGTGATATTTTATGTTCGCCCTGTGCGCCGGGCTCGAAGTGTTGCAGTTTATGCTGGATGCAATACTCGATGCCGGTGTAATAACAAACTTCAAAGTGCAGGCTGTCGTAATCTTCATAACAGCCCCAGTGACGGCCGTATAAGGTATTTTTGCCCTGAAAGCAGATCGCACCGGCGACGATTTTGTTTTCATGCTGTGCAAAGATGGCGACCAGTTTGTGCGCCATGGCCTGAAAAAATTCGAGCGTGAGTGTGGCGGTGCCGGATTTTTTCATAAAGGTGATCTGGTAAAAGTTATACAGTATTTTCCACTCTTCTTCTGAAAGTTCAGCGCCTTTTTTTATTATGATCTGAATATTGTCGTCGCTGACTCTGCGCCGTTCGCGTTTGATGTTTTTACGTTTCTTTGAACTCATGCTGGCGAGAAAGTCATCAAAGTTTCTGTAGTCCTGGTTTTGCCAGTGGAATTGGTAATCAAAACGCATCATCATATTTTCGCTTTTGAGTGCAGCAATATCATGCTCTTCGCAGAACAGCCAATGTACGCCCGATAATTTTTTATGCTCGACGATATCAAGCGCGCCCTGTATTAGTTGAGCTTTGATATTTTTATCATTGTGCAGAGCTAGCAAGCGAGGGCCTTTGGCTGGGGTGAAGGGAATGCTGGTGACCAGCTTCGGATAGTAGTCCAGGTTGTTGCGCTGGTAGGCATCGGCCCAGGCCCAGTCGAAAACGAATTCGCCGTAAGAGTTGTGTTTCAGGTAAGCGGGGCAGGCGCCGACCAGGGTGTCTTCATCGTGGATGAGAATATGCTGAGGTTGCCAGCCCCAGTTGTGCAGGCAATCGTGTTGTTCCAACGCACGCAGGAAGTCGTATTGAATAAACGGATTGTCGTCACCAGCCAGTGCATTCCATTGCGCGGCGTCAACAGTAGACAGCGAATCTACTGTGCTGAGTTTCATTTATTGTGTGCGAGTGCATCCAGATATTTTTCGGCGTCCAGCGCAGCCATGCAGCCGGTGCCGGCAGAGGTGATGGCCTGACGGTAGACGTGGTCCATAACATCACCCGCAGCAAATACGCCGGGGACACTGGTCGCTGTAGCATTGCCGGAGGTACCACTTTGCACTTTGATATAGCCGTTATTAATTTCAAGCTGTTCACCGAAGATGCTGGTGTTAGGTGAGTGACCGATGGCCACAAAGATGCCGTGCACATCAATGTCCTTGGTGCTGCCATCGACGGTGCTCTTCAGGCGCATGCCGGTAACGCCACTGTCATCGCCGAGAACTTCATCAAGGTTGTTGTTCCACTCGATAGTGATGTTGCCGTTTTTGGCCTTTTCCATGATCTGGTCCTGCAGGATTTTTTCTGAACGCAGGCTGTCACGACGATGCACCAGCACCACTTCGGCGGCGATGTTGGACAGGTAGAGCGCTTCTTCAACCGCGGTATTGCCACCACCGATGACGGCGACTTTCTGGCCGCGATAGAAAAAACCATCGCAGGTGGCGCAGGCAGAAACACCCTTGCCTTTGAAGGCTTCTTCCGATTCCAGGCCCAGATACATGGCGCTGGCGCCGGTGGCGATGATCAGCGCATCACAGGTATAGGTGCCAGAATCACCGTTAAGTTTGAGTGGGCGCTGGCTGAAATCAACCGAGCTGATCTGGTCGAAAATGATTTCTGTACCAAAACGCTCGGCGTGAGCTTTCATGCGCTCCATCAGTTCGGGGCCCTGTACGCCCTTGTCATCGCCTGGCCAGTTGTCCACTTCGGTGGTGGTGGTGAGCTGGCCACCCATTTCCATGCCGGTAATCATGACCGGTGAAAGGTTGGCGCGCGCACCATAAACGGCAGCGGTATAACCAGCAGGGCCGGAACCGAGGATAAGTAGACGTGCGTGGCGGGTTTCGCTCATTGGTATTCTCCTGAATAAAGCTGTGTTCTATTTGTGGGCGCTATATTAGCAAATCTTAAAACGTATGCGCACAGTATATTCGTAAGGGTATAGATGCATTTGCGATTGGGTTGATTTAGGTGGTTTTCTCCGGTCTGATTTCCAATAGACTAAAGCCATGTCAATTGGTTCTTAATCATAGTGAGGACGACAAACATGTGCGCGATGACCATTGGAATACCCAAAGAAACGATGCGAGGCGAGGGCCGTGTGGCTCTGGTGCCGGCCGATTGCAGAACGCTGGTGGCAGCGGGCTGCCATGTTTGCATCGAGCAGGGCGCGGGCGTGAACAGCGGTTATGTGGATGCTGCTTACAGTGCGGTGGGTGTCGAGGTGCTGGCATCAGCCGAAGCGCTGTACAAGGCGGCGCAGCTGGTGGTAAAAGTGAAACAGCCATTGCCGCATGATCTGCAATTTCTCAGAAGTGATCATACCGTGTTCAGTTATCTGCATCTGGCGCCGGATAGACCGCTGGTTGAGGTGCTGTGCAAACTGGGTTTGACCGCCATTCCGTTTGAGGTGGTCGCCAACGTCGAGGGCGGACACCCATTATTAGCTCCCATGAGCGCGGTTGCCGGCCGGCTATCGATTATTCGTGGTGCGCGCCTGCTGTTTGGCACCTCGGGTGGTCGTGGTGTCCTGCTCGGCGGGGTCGATGGTGCCGAGCGCGGGCGGGTGGTGGTGATTGGTGCAGGCGTGGCTGGCAGCCATGCGGTGAGTACAGCGGTGGGACTGGAAGCGGAGGTGCACGTATTTGATCTGGCTGAGCAGAGGTTGACGCAGTTGAAGAATCAGTATCCCACGCTGATTACGCACTTATCCCGACCGGAACAATTAGCCAGCATCTGCGAGCAGGCTGACCTGGTGGTGGGGGCGGTGATGGTGCCGGGACGCCGCGCACCGGTGGTGTTGACCCATGACATGATCGACGGCATGCCGGATGGCAGCGTGATTATCGATATCGCCATTGATCAGGGTGGCTGCGTCGAGGGTATCAAAGTCACGGATGCTGAAGAGCTTGCCTATGTCTCGCAGGGCGTGATTCACTCGGCAGTGCCGAATATGCCGGGTGCCGTGCCGCGCACGGCGGCCCAGTCGCTGTCGGCAGCAGTAGCACCTTACGTGCAAAGGTTGGCGCTCGAAGGTTTGGCGGGCGATAGCGCCTTGCAGAAAGCGGTAGCTATTTCAGGCGGACGGGTGGTTGATCCTGTTTTGGCTGAGGAGATACGCTAGTCAAATTTGGCAGTAATGACCTGACGCAGCAATAAAACTGGGTATAATGGGCCAATTTTCGGGGCAACATCCCCATTTTGTTCTCCACTAAATCGGGAAGATTGGATTGGCTCAGGCACGCCGCACAAAAACGACAACAACAGGTATCGAACTGACTTCGCATATTCAGCATGGTCTGCGTGAAGGCGCCATGCTGGTGCTGGCTGCGATCGCTTTATTTCTGCTGACGGCCTTTGTTACCTATCATGTCGAGGATCCGGGCTGGTCGCATACCGGCATGCGCGAGGATGTTCACAATGCAGCTGGTGTTGTCGGTGCCTGGTTCGCTGATGTTCTGTTCAGTCTGTTCGGTTATCTGTCTTATTTGCTGCCGGTGATCATCGCCTACAGCGGATGGCTGGTGCTGCGCGGCGGCCGTGAACAGAAGGAAGTCGATTTTCACGTGCTGGCGATACGCTGGGCAGGTTTTTTCGTGACGTTGGGCGCAGGTTGCGCGCTCGCCAGCATCCATTTCGCTGTCCCTGAAACGACCTTACCGCTGGATGGTGGCGGCATTCTCGGCCGCTGGCTGGGCGATGGTATGGCTGACGTGCTGGGCCTGTTGGGCTCGACCCTGATTTTACTAGCCGTGTTGCTGGCAGGAAGTACGCTGTTCAGTGGCATCTCGTGGTTTACCGTGATCGATTTCATTGGCGCCACAGGGCTGGCCATTTTTGTGTTTGTTCGCGAGAAAGTAAATGCGCTGCTTGAACGTATTCAGGAACGAAAAGCCGGCGAGGTGGCCAAGCAGCACCGGCATGAAGGTCTGGAAGCGGATAAAAAGAAAACCGCGGAACGTGAAGCTAGCGGCACCAGCAAAGTGCGCATCGAACCGACGGTTAAAAAGGTTGAGATTTCTGAGCGCATGGATCGCGAAAAACAAATTGCCCTGTTCGACGGCCCGGTCGATTCCGAGCTGCCCGGTCTGCGCTTGCTCGACCCACCCCGGCAGCATGAGCAGAGCTATTCGACCGAAGCGCTGGAAGCGCTATCGCGCCTGGTCGAAATCAAACTGGCTGATTTTAATATCGAAGTGCAGGTGGTGGCGGTACATCCCGGTCCGGTCATTACCCGTTTTGAAATGGAACTGGCACCGGGCGTCAAAGCCAGCAAGATTACCGCTTTATCGAAAGATCTGGCGCGTTCCCTGTCGGTGGTGAGCGTGCTGGTGGTGGAAGTGATTCCCGGCAAATCACTGGTCGGTCTGGAAATTCCAAACGAAAACAAAGAGATTGTTTCGCTGAGTGAAATCCTCATGTCGAAGGAATTCGACAAGTCGCATTCACCGCTGACGGTGGGGCTGGGCAAGGATATCGGCGGTCATCCGGTGGTGGCCGATCTGGCCAAAATGCCTCACTTGCTGGTGGCTGGTACCACCGGTGCAGGTAAGTCGGTGTGCCTGAATGCCTTGCTGATGAGCTTGTTGTACAAGAGCAAACCCATCGATGTGCGCATGATCCTGATCGACCCCAAAATGCTGGAGTTGAATGTCTATGACGGCATTCCACATTTGCTGGCACCGGTGGTGGTCGATATGAAAGAAGCCGCCAATGCTTTGCGCTGGTGCGTCGGTGAAATGGAAAATCGTTATGCGCTGATGTCATCACTGGGCGTGAGAAATATCATCGGCTATAACAAGAAAGTGAAAGAGGCGATTGATGCGGGCAAGCCCATCGATGACCCGTTATTCGACCCTGATCATGCCGCACCTGGCGCACAACCGGTGAAATTGCAGCCATTGCCTTATATCGTGATTGTGGTCGATGAGTTTGCCGATCTGTTTATGGTGGTCGGTAAAAAAATTGAGGAGCTGATCGCGCGTATTACCCAGAAAGCACGTGCTTCGGGTATTCACCTGATTCTGGCAACGCAGCGGCCATCGGTCGATGTGATTACCGGTTTGATCAAGGCGAATATCCCGACCCGTATTGCTTTTCAGGTGTCTTCACGCGTGGATTCACGCACCATTCTCGATCAAATGGGGGCCGAGCAATTGCTGGGCCATGGCGATATGCTGTATCTCGAAGGCGGTAAGAGCATACCCACGCGTATCCACGGCGCCTTCGTCGATGACCATGAAGTGCACAATGTGGTGAATCACCTTAAACAGCAGGGTGAAGCTGAGTATATCGAGGAAATTCTGCAGGAAAATCAGGGCGTGCTGCCGAGCGAGGTTCGCGCTTCGGATGAAGAGGTGGACGCGCTCTATGATGAAGCGGTACGGATCGTGACTGAAACACGCAAGGCTTCGATCTCCTACGTGCAGCGTCGTTTGAAGATAGGTTATAACCGCGCCGCGCGCATGATCGAAGAAATGGAAGCCAGCGGTGTGGTTAGTGAAACCCAGTCGAATGGCTCGCGTGAAGTGCTGGCGCCGCCACCGCCTGAACTTTAAGCCGAATATTTCCTCAAAGTTTTACATTTCTATGAGCTATCCAGGTTTATCTATGTTGTCATCCCGGTTGTTAAAGTTAATGGTTTTATTCCTGCTCACTTTGCCGGCAACGGTGCTGGCGGGAGAAGGCGAGCGCCTGCTCGATCGTTTCCTGAAAGAGTCGAAAACCATGTCGGCGAATTTTGTACAGACGTTGCGCGCCGATGATAATGAAGTTTTGCAGGAATCGAAGGGACACTTTTATTTGAGCCGGCCGGGTAAGTTTCGTTGGAATTATACGACGCCTTATGTGCAGGAAATTGTCTCTGACGGGGAGCAGGTCTGGATTTACGATGTCGACCTCAAGCAGGTGATGGTGCAGACACAGTCGGCATCCACCAATAAGACGCCGATGGCTTTGATGGAAGGCAAGCTGCAACTGGAAGAGGCTTACGATATCAGTGAGCTGGACCATCGCGATGGGGTTTATCGATTGAAGCTTTCCAGTAAATCAAAAGATGTCGACTTTGCCGAGCTGATTGTGGGCGTTGACCAGCAGGGTTTGCGCTTCATGCAGCTCAGGGACCAGTTTGAGCAGACCACGGATATCGTCTTTGGTGAGCTGGAGCTGAATAAAGAGCTGGCGGGCAAACTGTTCGAGTTTACGCCGCCGGAGGGTGTTGACGTTTACGGTGGCTCCTGATGGATGATGTTTTCACGCATCATCCTTACCGTCCTCTGGCTGATCGCATGCGTCCAACCAGTCTGGCTGGCTTTTTTGGACAGCAGCATGTATTGGGGGAAAAGGGCGCATTACGGCAGGCGATCGAAGCTGGCAGTCTGCACTCTATGGTGTTCTGGGGGCCGCCCGGCACCGGTAAAACCACTTTAGCCAAAATCATCGCGCATTGTTCCGATGCGGCGTTTATCAGTCTCTCTGCGGTGTTATCCGGTGTTAAGGATATCCGTGCTGCCATCGAGCAGGCACGGCAGCATCAGGCTGAAGGCCGGCTGACGATCCTGTTTGTTGATGAGGTGCATCGTTTCAACAAGTCGCAGCAGGATGCCTTTCTACCCCATATCGAAGATGGCACCATCTATTTCATCGGTGCGACTACAGAAAACCCATCCTTTGAATTGAATAACGCGCTGTTGTCGCGGGTTAAAACCTATGTTTTAAAAAGTCTGCCGGCAGATGAAATCAAACAGTTGCTGGTGCGTGCTCTGGAGCATGAAGCGGGTCTGGCGGATGAGAACCTCAGTCTCGAGGATGATGTGCTCGATGCGCTGGCGTTTCTCGCCGATGGTGATGCGCGCCGCGCGCTGAATTTTCTTGAAATTGCCGCCGATCTGGCTGAACCGGATGATCACGGCCGGCGCTTGATTACCCGGTCGATCGTACAGGATGTCGGTGCGCAAAGCCTGCGCCGGTTTGATAAAGGCGGTGATGCTTTTTACGAGCAGATTTCTGCTCTACATAAGTCCGTGCGCGGTAGCAATCCGGATGCAGCCCTGTACTGGTTTGCACGCATGATGGATGGCGGCTGCGACCCCCTGTATGTGGCGCGGCGGGTGGTGCGCATGGCGTCGGAAGATATTGGTAATGCGGATCCACGCGGTCTGCAAATCGCGCTGGATGCCTGGCAAACCTATGAGCGTCTGGGTAGCCCCGAGGGTGAATTGACCATCGCCCAGGCGATTGTCTATCTGGCCAGTACCGCCAAGAGTAATGCGGTGTATATGGCGTGGCATGAGGCCATGGCGGATGCGCGCCAGTCGGGTAGCCTGGAAGTGCCCATGCATATTCGCAATGCACCTACCAATCTGATGAAGGATATGGGCTACGGTAAAAACTACCGGTACGCTCATAATGAGGAAGAGGCTTTTGCCGCTGGTGAAACGTATTTCCCCGAGGCCATGGGGGAGCGGGTTTACTATCAGCCGGTAGAAAGAGGGCTGGAGCTCAAAATCAAGGAAAAGCTGGATCGTTTGCGGGAGAAAAATAGTCTGTCAAATAAGTAGCTGTGTAATCACTGCTCAGATAAAAAAACAGAGGCTTAGCCTCTGTTTTTTTATCTGTTTCATAAGGTAGAGCTAAGGAGGTAGTATTTTATTAACGATATTCAGAACTCGATTAGGCTGGATGGGTTTGGTGATCCAGGCATCGGTTGATACTGTTTCACCTTCTTCCAGTCGTTCCTGTTCATTTTCTGTAGTGAGCATACAAATAGGGGTATAGGCATGGTCTTCAAGTTTTCTGATTTCCCAGATAAACTCGATACCATCCATATTGGGCATATTCAGGTCGGTAATAATCAGGTCAACTTGCTGTCCACTGTTAAGAATAGCCATACCTTCCACCCCGTCACTGGCAGTTAAAGTGTTGTAACCTGCTACTTTTAAAACGGTCTTCATCACAGCCAGAATAGATCTGGTGTCATCAACAATTAAAATGGTCTTTGCCATGTAATTCCTCTATTAATAACCACTTGCATACGTATACCCGCGTAATTCTATAGCACTACTTGTATGCTTGCCAATTTAAATTTGATTTTTGATATACATATCATAGTGCAGATTATGAGTTTAACCTTATTAGGTATGCGTATTATTTATCTATGTTTAAAATTTTCCACAGCTGTCATTCGAATTTTGTGAGTTGTGGTCTATTAGTAAATGAAGCCGTTTTTTAATAAATTCAAAAATAATGCTATCGTGTACCCGTAATTTCATGCGATATTGTCGTATCTGACTATAATTGAATTCCAATGAATAATATTTCTAAAGTATATAACGAGGCAGAATAATATTATGGCAAATATATTGTTGGTGGATGATTCAGCGTCCATGCGTGAAATGGTTTCGTTTACACTGAGAGGTGTAGGTCATCAGGTAAATGAAGCTGAAGACGGTGTAGAAGCGCTTGAATTTGCTAAAGGGGCTTCTGTCGATCTGGTTATAACTGACGTTAATATGCCTAATATGGACGGCATTACTTTGACGGCCGAGCTACGTAAGCTAGAGAGCTATAAATTTATCCCGATATTGATTTTGACAACGGAAACCGGCTCTGTAAGAAAGGAGCAGGGTAAGGTGGCAGGAGCCACTGGCTGGATAGAGAAGCCATTCGATCCGGATCATTTGCTAGGCACAATAAATAGAGTGCTGTGATCAGTTTTTAGTTTATCCAACATAAAAATAACTAGATGAATTCAGATATCAATATAGACCTCTCTCAATTTCATGATGTTTTCTTTGAAGAATGCTCGGAGGGAATGGAGGTCATGGAGTCAGGTTTGTTGAATCTGACCAGTGACTCAGATTCAGAGGTCATTAATACTATATTCCGCGCTGCACACTCTATCAAGGGTGGTGGTGGTACATTTGGCTTTTCGGAAATTTCAAATTTTACGCATGGTATGGAAACTATACTGGATAAAATGCGTAATGGAAATCTGGCTGTTACTCCAGAAGTTCGAGAGTTATTGTTGGAAGCGCTCGATTGTTTGCGGGATATGGTACAGCGTAGTAAGGATAAAGCTCCTATCGATCAGGACCTGGTTCGGGAAGTACATGAGAAGCTGGAGAAATTCGCCAGTGGCAGTGCTGTGGCTGTAGAGGAACCGCAAACAGAAAGAAAAAAGAAATCAGCTAGTGAATCTACAGGAAAGAGTGATGTAGCGACCTGGAATATTTCTTTCTATCCTCATGAGAATATTTTTTATACAGGTAATGATCCTTTTCGCTTGATTCGTGAGTTGCAATGTTTGGGCGATTTGACTGTTACTATTAATCATGAACGTTTACCCAAATTTTCTGAGATGGATGTGCAGAGTTGTTATCTTGGTTGGGATATGGTGCTTAAAGGTGATGTGCCGCGAGATTTGATTGCCGAGATTTTTGAATGGGTAGAAGATGACTGTGATCTGGAGATTAGCCAGCAGAATGAAATTTTTGAGCAAAAAAAAGCGGAGGTTGTAGAAGCGCAGGTAAGAACAACGGATGTTGCGAAAACTGGGCGCCGTCGCACGGATAAGTCCGGGTTATCCGGTCAGGAGAGCACTTCAATTCGCGTTGATATTAACAAGGTTGATGGTCTAGTTAATCTTGTTGGTGAATTGGTAATCACGCAATCCATTTTGAGCAGGGTGTGTGATGATCTTGGTTTGGAAAATAATGAAAAGTTGAATGAATGCCTGGATCAATTGGAACGTAATACACGAGATCTACAGGAGCAAACAATGGGGATACGTATGTTGCCCATTGATTTTGCATTCCAGCGTTTACCACGTATCGTACATGATTTGAGTCTTTCTTTAGGTAAAAAAGTAGAACTTAAATTTTCTGGTGAAACCACCGAGCTGGATAAAACGGTATTAGAGAAAATTGGCGATCCACTGATGCATCTGGTGCGTAATGCGTTGGACCATGGAATTGAATTACCTGATGTGCGCGTGGCAGCAGGTAAGACTGAGAAAGGCCTGATAACTATTAATGCCTATCATCAAGGCGGTAATATTATTATTGAAATTTCTGATGATGGAGCAGGATTAAATCCAGAGAAAATAGTTAATAAAGCACGTGAAAAACGCTTAATTGAAGATAATGAAGAGTTAACTGAGGCACAAATATACAATTTAATTTTCAGTCCCGGGTTCTCTACAGCAGTTACAGTTAGTGATGTTTCTGGTCGCGGAGTTGGCATGGATGTAGTGCGACGCAACATGACCGACCTGGGTGGAGTTGTTGAGGTGGCTTCTAAAGTTGGCAAAGGTAGCTCTTTTACTATAAGGCTGCCGTTGACCGTCGCTATTCTTGAAGGTCAGATGGTTAGAGTGGATGACCAGATATTTATTATTCCATTACTATCTATCGTTGAGTCGCTTCAGGTTGCCGAAGAAAAAATTAATGCTATTGCTAATAAGTCTGAACTTTATCATTATCGTGATGAATATATTTCAGTGATTCGTTTACGTGAGATGTTTAATCTTAAATCTGATGACGAGGAAGAAGATAAAGCAGGGTTGTTAGTTGTCGTTGATATTGGTGGCCGACGCCTTGGTTTATATGTTGATGATGTGATTGGGCAGCAGCAGGTGGTAATTAAAAGTCTGGAGCAAAATTATCAGCAAGTCCATGGTATAGCAGGTGCAACTGTATTGGGTGATGGTGCCGTGGCGCTGATTATTGATGTTTTGGGATTGGCAAAAAATAATCTTGATAATTAATCTATAGAATGGTTGATTTTGTTATTAGTGAGATAGAAGGTCAAGATGCGAACTGTTGCTGTTATTAATCAGAAAGGTGGAGTAGGTAAAACCACAACTACTGCTAATCTCGCTCATGCATTTGCAATAAAAGGTTACTCTGTTACTGGTATTGATATGGACCCTCAGGGGCACCTGGCAGCACATTGGGGTTGTTATCGTCGAGATAGTCATGGGGTTGATAAGGTGCTCTTGGGTGAGAAAATTATACCTCAAGTTGCAATTTCTGCACGTGACAGACTGCACCTGGTGCCGGCAGGTGAAGGGCTTAAAGAAATTGAGCGTGGAAATGGTGATGAACTTTTAGCAAATAGATTAAATGAAGCATTGTCACAGGTAGCTAATACTCAGGATTTCACTTTTATTGATTGCCCACCCGCTTCGGGGTTGTTAATTGATTATGTGCTGTCAGTGGCTGATGAAGTGATAATTCCTGTCGCGGCTGATTATTTGGCGTTGCGTGGCTTGTCCGATATTATAGAAACAGTTAAGAAATTTGAAAAAAAATTTGAAAAAAAATTTACCTTTTGGGTTGTGGTTACTCGCTTTCATACTCGACGTAAATTATCGTGGGAAGTGAGAGATAAATTATTAGAGTATTTTCCTGATAATTTATTAGCAACTAGTATTAGAGAGTCATCAGTTTTGGCGGAATGCCCCGGTTTTGGTAAAACAGCTTTTGAATATAAGGGCGCAAATTTTGGTGCATATGATTATGCGTCGTTGGCTAGAGATCTTTTGAACGGAGAATGCTATCGTGAGCAAAAGTAATGATAAATCTCGAGTATTAGGAGATGATCCTCTGGCATGGTTGAATGCAGGAACAGGTGCAGATAAAAAGACAGATAAAAAGACAGATAAAAATGAGTCAATGGTTAAAAATAAAAAGAATAAAAAACCCAAGTCTGAAAAGAAAATTAAAGTAGATAAAGTTGAAACAGAGAAACCTAAATCAGAACGGCCTAAAGATGATGAAACTAAAGCTGATAAAAAAGAGAAAATAAATCGTCTCGAACTTGAGTCATCTTTAGTCATTAATAAAGCCAGTGAAGTATACGCGTCACTTGAAAAACTTTCTGTAAATGGTGGCGCAGTTGAAATAGATGCATCTAAGGTTGAAGTTATAGATAGTGCAATATTGCAGTTACTTCTTGCATTTGTATTAAGCCTTAAAGAAAAGGGCATTAGCTTGTCATGGCATAAGCCATCAGAAGGGATGTTGAGTAAGGCCTCAATACTTGGTTTGACAGAACAGCTTGGGTTATAAAATATGACTTCGATTGCTGAAACTGTAAATGATGAGTCGACTTATAAGAAAGAATTTTTATTCACAGATAAGGATTTTTCTTATCTAAGTAATCTGGCCGGTGAATTAGCAGGTATTAGCATGCCTTCAGGTAAGCGTGAGCTTATTTATGGTCGCCTGGTAAAGCGTTTGCGCGTTTTGAGGTTGAAAAATTTTAAAGAGTATTGCGACTATCTTGATCAGGATGGTAGTGAGGAACGGACACATTTTATTAATGCCATTACAACCAATGTCACATCATTTTTTCGTGAAAACCATCATTTTGATTTTCTTGCTGAAACATTACTGCCTGAGTTGGTTAGAAAAAAAAGCACAGAATCTCGGCCGCGTTTGAGAATATGGTCTGCAGGATGTTCATCAGGCAAAGAGCCTTATTCCATTGCAATGGTTCTTAGGGAAAGTGTTCCTGATATTGATCGTTGGGATGCAAGAATACTGGCAACTGATTTAGATTCTAATATTCTGGAAGTTGCTAAAGCAGGTGTTTATCCTAAAGAGCATTTGAAAGAAGTGGCATTGGGCCAATACAGGCGCTGGTTCAAAATGGGTAAAGGTGTCAATGAAAATTCGATTAAGGTAACGGATGATATTAAGCAGATGGTTACCTATAAAAAACTGAATTTGACTGAAAGTTGGCCGATGAAAGGGAAGTTCGATATCATATTTTGTCGAAATGTTACTATTTATTTTGATCGTGACACACGTATAAAACTGCTTGATCGCTTTGCTGATTATCTAAATGAGGGAGGTTGTTTGTTTGTAGGTCATTCAGAAAGCCTATTTGGATTAACGCAACGATTTAATACAATTGGCCGTACAATTCACGGTAAAGTTAGATGAGTAAGCCAAGGTATAAACATAGTTCTGTGGATATGGCGAACGCACCTCCGATGCTTCAGGGATTCGAGCATATTAATCGTTATTGGGATACTAAACATGACATATTTGCCGCAAAAATTTTGCCGGGTGAATTTTATGTTTCTATGCATGGTGAGTTGATTACAACAGTCTTAGGCTCTTGTGTTTCAGCTTGTATTCGAGACAGAGTAACTGGTCTTGGTGGTATGAATCATTTTATGTTGCCTGATAGTCGCCAGCATACGCGTTCATCTGCCTGGGAAAATACCCCCGTTAGTGTTGAGACCCGTTATGGCAATGTTGCAATGGAGCGCTTAATCAATGTCATTCTTGCGGGAGGCGGAAAAAGACAAAATCTTGAAATAAAATTATTCGGTGGCGGCAAAGTGTTAAGTATTAATACTGATATTGGCGGTAAAAACGTTGATTTCGTTAAACACTATTTGAGTACAGAAGGATTTGAGATTGAAGCTGAGGATACCAGAGGCGTCTGGCCACGCAAGATTCAGTATTTTCCTCTAACAGGACGAGTGCGAGTTAAACGACTTAATTCATTACATAACGATACGCTTAAAAGAAGAGAGCAAGAGTATCTTGAAACTCTTAAAGAGAAGAAAGTTGAAGGTAAAATTGACCTTTTTTAGCCGATATAAAAGATAAAATTTTACGAAATATACTATGAAAAAAATTAGCGTCCTTATTATTGATGATTCAGCCGTTGTACGGAAAATCTTAAAAGAAATTCTGTCCTCAGATGATGAAATTGAGGTTGTCGGTACCGCAATAGATCCTTATATCGCCAGAGATAAAATAAAGCGGCTGCATCCGGATGTTTTAACGTTAGATATTGAAATGCCAAAAATGGATGGCATTAGTTTTCTCCGCAATGTTATGCGGTTACGGCCGATGCCTGTCGTGATGATTTCATCATTAACTCAACAGGGTGCGGATATAGCTCTAGAGGCGCTGAGTATTGGAGCGGTTGATTACATTAGTAAGCCGAAAATTGATGTTGCACATGAACTGGGTGAATATGCAGAAGAAATTATCGCCAAGGTAAAAAGTGCGGCTAGTGCTAAGGTTCTTCCCTATGTTTCATCGACTCAGTCTGCACAGGTTAACTCGAGTGACTCGCTGGATGTGCTGCGCGCAGCCAGGCCTTACAGTAAATTAACCACAACAGAAAAAATTGTTGCCATTGGAGCCTCGACGGGTGGTACTGAGGCGATCAAAGAAATATTAATGAATATGCGCCCAGACTCACCAGGGATAGTGATTTCTCAGCATATACCGCGGGCATTTAGTACAGCATTTGCCAAGCGCATGGATAGTCTTTCACCTATGGCTGTTTGTGAGGCACAAAATGGTCAGCATGTATTACCGGGACATGCTTATATTGCGCCGGGTGATATGCATCTGATCCTGGTTCGTGATGGGGCTCGATATTATATTCAGCTAGATGATGGCGAACCCTGTAACAGGCATAAACCCTCAGTGGATGTAATGTTTCGTTCGGTTGAGGAAGCTGCGGGTGAGAATGCTATTGGCGTTCTGTTAACAGGTATGGGTGCTGATGGCGCCAAAGGTTTGAAAAAAATGCATGATTCTGGATCTAAAACGATTGCCCAGGACGAAAATAGTAGTGTGGTCTGGGGAATGCCAGGTGAAGCCGTAAAGCTGGAAGCTGCAGATTTTGTGCTACCCTTAAACAAAATTGCTCAGAAAATTGAGTTACTAATTAGTGAAGCAAAATAACAGGGCTTGGGTTTGATGAGTGCAAACAAAATACAAAGAGGGTTAGTGTGAATACAAAGCAAGATGGATCCTCTGAAATCCGGACATTGTTGTATGAGCTGGAAGAAGGATTGTATGGCCTGATAAAACGCGAGCACTATGAGATCCGAGATGAATTATCGCAAATGGGTTCTGTGGTGAGTGATGCAATCAAGACCTTAGTCAAGAGTTTGAATAATTTGAGCGTACAGCTAAAAGAGCAAAATAAATTAATAGAAGATATTGCTCTGATGGGTGATGCCCTGGGTATAGAAAAGCAGCAGGAATATCGAGCATTGAGCAAAATGATAGATCAGGATATTTCTGCAGTAGTTCGTTCTTTTCAATTTGAAGATATCGTGCAGCAACTAGTTAGTCATTGTCGTACGAGATCAGATGGGCTTGAGCAGTTATTTGAGCGGTTAAATCAGGATGTTAGCAAGCTGAAAAATGCAACTCATGATGAGTCAGGGAAGATATTGTCAGCAATGCAGGTCGATGTGGCGAAAGTTCGTAAACAACTGGAAAAAGAAAATCCGGTTAAACAGACCTCAATGGGAGCTGGTGGCATAGAGCTTTTTTAGGAAATAGATTTATTTAGTGCTTGAATTTAGAGGCGTAATTTGGTCTATGGATTATAATTGAGAATTATTGGCAGTTATGAGTATGTAATGGCGCTACTTCGAATAATAAAAATTAAATTTTGTGATCGCTTAGGCGTTATTCTTTTTGGGGCTCATTCTGCTCCGGCATTGTGCAATCGAGAGGGGAAACTATGAACCTGAAAAATACAAAAATGTCATCCAAGATTGCTGCGGCATTTTTAGTTTTGATTTCACTGGTGGTTATTAGTGGAGTGGCGGGCTATTACGGTGTAAGCCGCCTAAGTGAATCGTTAGAATATGTTACCGGGACTGTCTGGGATGCCGCAGATGGTGCTATGGAAGGTTCTATCAGTACACAAGCTCAAATGCTGGTTATTGATAAAGTTTTTTCTGGCTTTGCTGAATTCGACCGTGTTGCTGAAGATATCAAGGCGAATTCAGATAAGGCTCATAAAGCCCTATTGAGAATGAAAAATAGTGGCTTGTTGTCCGATGAAATTTCCAGGCAGGCTGTAGAGGCGGAGCAAGCATACAAAAAGGCGGCTGACGGTGTGCTTGAACACTTTAAAGTGTTTCATGCAATTGATAATCGCCTGGAAGACAATTTCTTTGAGTTTCAGATGTTGATGACAGAAGCTGAGGAGATGGGAGATGGTATTTTTGAAAAAATAAGTAAGAGTCCAAATGACATGATCAGCTGGAACACTGGTCTGGATGATGCGTGGACGGCTGCAGATGGGGCTATGATGTCCCAGATTTACATGTTAAAAGCCATGTATTTCTACCGTCATATGTTAGGTTTTGTGGATCTTGAAGGTTCGAAGGCGGCCATCATGGAAAGTAATGAAATTCTGGAAGAAGAGATACAAAGAGTCATTACAGATCGAACTTTTAGGAAAACCACTGTGACTAAGGGGCTGTACGAGGGACAAAGCTTTAGCAGTGCCTTAACACAGGCAATGACCATACATAAGACTGATTTTGATGAAAGTATCGAAGCATTTGAGTCTTATCATAACGCACGCATAGAATATGAGAATGTTTCTATTTTAATGTTAGCGGTTCTCGGAGAGTCACAAGCACTGGGTAATAATGCGGTTGGATCAGAGATGGGAAATATCTCTTCAGTAATTACTATTTCGAACAGTATGATGCTCGTGGTGGTTATTGTTGCTGTTATTACTGCAATGCTGATGGGGTTTTTTATTCTCCGCAGTGTTAAAAATCAACTGGGAGGAGATCCTTCTGAGTTAATGATAATTTCAGGTGAGCTAGCGAAAGGTCATCTTGATATGAAGCTGGATAAGGATGCTGTTGGGGTTTATGCATCGATCCAACAGACTGTGCACAAATTGACGGAGATTATCAGTGGCATCAAATCCGGTGCAGGTGAAGTCAGTGTAGCTTCTGAGCAGGTTTCACAAGGTAATGCTAATCTGAGTCAACGTACGCAGGAGCAGGCATCAAGTCTTGAAGAAGTCGCTTCCAGTATGGAAGAGATGACCGGTACTGTGAATCAGAACTCCGAAAATGCACAGCATGCTAATCAGTTAGCCATTGCTGCTCGTGAGCAGGCTGATTTGGGTGGTAAGGTTGTGGGTGAAGCAGTCACGGCCATGAGTGAGATTAACGAATCCAGTAAACATATTGCTGACATTATTGGCGTCATTGATGAAATAGCTTTCCAGACTAATTTACTGGCTTTGAATGCAGCCGTTGAAGCGGCGCGTGCGGGTGAGCAGGGTCGTGGTTTTGCGGTGGTGGCCAGTGAAGTAAGAAATCTGGCTGGACGTAGTGCTACAGCAGCTAAAGAAATTAAAGGTTTGATCCAAAACAGTGTAACCAAGATAGAAAATGGTTCAAGACTGGTAAGTGAATCAGGTGGTGCTCTGTCAGAGATTGTCGACTCAGTGAAGAAAGTCAGTGATATTGTTGCTGAAATTGCTGCCGCCAGTAAGGAACAATCTGATGGTATTAACCAGGTCAATAAGGCTTTGTTACAAATGGATGATATGACACAGCAGAATGCATCACTGGTTGAAGAGGCCGCCGCCGCTAGTGAGGCGATGGGAGCCCAGGCTCAGGAATTGGAAGCTCTGGTTTCTTTCTTTAAATTGAGTGAGAGTGATTATGTGAAATTCAGTGACACTCATGATAATCAGCAAACCACACCAAAAACAATCGTACCAGAACTCTCTAAGTTGGAATCAAAAGAGCCTGTAAATAAGGTAAGCTTGTCTCATAAGAGCGACAAAAATGATGATGGCGAGTGGCAGGATTTTTAATGTACGTGATGAAGTTCATTGATGACTAGTGAAAACGGTGGAATTATGAGTACAGCAATAGATGCAAAAAACGCTTCTATAGAGATGGAAGCAGGAACTAACCAGTATTTGACATTTATGTTGGCTGATGAGGAATACGGAGTTGATATCCTGCGAGTACAGGAAATACGTGGATGGGATAGTGCAACCGCCATTCCTAATGCGCCAGATTATGTATTGGGCGTGGTTAATCTTCGTGGTGTTGTCGTACCTATTTTTGATTTAAGAAAGCGGTTTAATATGAGCACGGCCGAATTTGATTCTGCGACAGTGGTTGTTGTGGTAAAAGTTAAGTACGCCAAAGGTGAACGTACCATTGGCATGGTAGTTGATGCGGTTTCAGATGTTTATAATATTAGCCCTGAAAAAATTAATTCCGCACCTGATGTTGGCGGCAGCGTCAGTATGGAGTTCATTAAAGGCTTGGCCACTGTTAACAATGAGATGATTATTTTACTCGATGTTGATGAGTTAATTAATGTGGGTGTGCTCGAGGAAATGCATCAATAGTTATTTGTTAATGATGCATTTAATTAGAAATAATAAATAGGATTTTTCCCCTTGTATGAAATGTTTTATGAGTAGTCTATGAGTATCCAGGGAGATAATAAAAACGAGATTCTTGTTGTTGATGATTCAGCAACAATCATAGCTACTGCAAAAAAAATGTTGCAGGATGAGTTTATCGTTCATACAGCAAAAGACGGTGGTGAGGCATGGAATGTCATCAGTGAAAATGAAAATATAAAAGTCATTTTTTCTGATATGCAAATGCCGGTAATGAACGGTATGCAGTTACTGCTGAAAATTCGTGAGTCAAATGATAAAAGAATATCTGATTTACCGGTGATTATGGTAACAGGTCAGTCTGACTCACCTGCTGGGAAACGTGCTGTTTTTGATATCGGTGCTACCGATTTTATTGGCAAGCCCTTTGACGCGATGGATTTGTTGAGTCGAGCTCGTTCTAATTCGAGCCCGCATAGAAGGGAAGCCGATAATTTAGATCGTTCTCAGCAAGTTTTTGTAACACCTAGTGGTTTTCAGAATGTGGGCCGTGAGGCACTAGCGCGCTCGCTGGAAACAAAAGAAGAATTCTCGGTAGTTCATATTGAAATTTCTAATATTGATGAAATTAAGAATGAGATTGATAGTAAATCAGTAAGACAGATTATTGTTTCACTGGTTAAACGTATTAGTAGTGTATTACGTGAAGGAGATGTAGCGACACGCATTGGTGAAAATAAATTTGCAATTTTATTATATGCGAACAGTCACAATACCAAACTAACAGTAGATCGATTGTGTGAATGCTTGAAGAAGCTTGTTTTTGAGCTTAATGGAAAGACGCTCAGGAAAGAGCTGATCTACGGTTATTCATCTGCAGATTGTTATGATAAAAAAACAAGTTTTGTAGATATATGCAAACAGGCTGACCTGGCGTTGAAAGATGCGGCAGGTATCAAGTTAGGTAACCGGATTGCAGGTTATAGTGAGCCGGGTAAGGCAGAAGCCAAAAACGTGGTAGATGAAGATGCGGATTTATGGCCAGATTTAACGCACGTTATCGATGGTGATTATCATCTAGTTGATGATAAACACGTCGCTGCCCTGGTCAGTAGCATGCAAAAATATCTCGATTACGTTAAAAAGAATAAAAAGTAGAGACAGTATTAATAATTCCGTCTCTACTTTTTAATCGATTTTAGTCGTCCATCTCGATATGACACTAAGCCAGTTTTTTGAATTTAATACGGTGAGGATTATTTGCCTCATCGCCCAATCTTAATTTCCTGTCTGCTTCATAATCTGAATAATTACCTTCAAACCAGACGGCTTTGCTGTCGCCCTCAAAAGCTAAAATATGGGTAGCAATACGATCGAGGAACCAGCGGTCATGCGAGATTACGACTACACAACCGGGGAAGTCGAGAATGGCTTCTTCCAGCGCTCGCAGGGTTTCTACATCAAGGTCGTTGGTGGGTTCATCGAGCAGCAGCAGGTTGCCACCACTTTTGAGTAATTTGGCCAGATGTACACGGTTGCGTTCGCCACCGGATAAATCCTTGATGAACTTTTGCTGATCTTCACCTTTAAAGTTGAATCGGCTGACATAGCCACGCGAGGCCACGGTGTAATTACCGATAGTGATGGTGTCGAGACCGTCGGAGATTTCCTGCCAGACAGTTTTACTGCCGTCCAGGCTGTCTCGGGATTGATCGACATAACCAATCTTCACGGTTTCACCGACCTCAAAGGTGCCGCTATCCGGGGTTTCTTCGCCGGTGAGCATGCGGAACAGGGTGGTTTTACCTGCGCCGTTAGGGCCAATAATGCCGACAATGCCACCACGGGGTAGCCTGAAACTCAGATCTTCATAGAGTAATTTGTCGCCGTATTTTTTGCTGATGTGTTCGGCTTCAATGACTTTTTCGCCCAGGCGCTCGCCGGGCGGAATATACAGCGATTTGGTTTCACTGCGTTTCTGGTAATCGCTGGAAGAGAGCTCTTCAAAACGCTGCATACGCGCCTTGCTCTTTGCCTGACGTGCCTTGGGATTGGAATGTACCCATTCCAGCTCGGCCTTGATGGCTTTCTGGCGGCCGGCTTCCTTGTTTTCTTCGATAGCGAGGCGCTGATCTTTCTGTTCCAGCCAGGAAGAGTAATTGCCCTGCCACGGGATGCCGTGACCACGATCCAGTTCGAGAATCCAGCCGGCGACATTGTCGAGGAAATAGCGGTCATGGGTGACGGCAACGACCGTGCCCTGATAATCCTTGAGGAAACGCTCCAGCCAGGCGACGGACTCAGCATCCAGATGGTTGGTGGGCTCGTCGAGAATGAGCATGTCGGGTGACGATAACAACAAGCGGCACAGAGCTACGCGGCGGCGTTCACCACCAGATAACTTGCTGACATCGGCATCCCAGGGTGGCAGGCGTAGTGCATCGGCGGCGACTTCCATAATGCGATCAAGATTATGTGCATCGGCCGCCTGCAGAATGTTCTCCAGACGGGCCTGCTCCGTGGCGAGCGCGTCAAAATCGGCATCAGGTTCTGCATAAGCGGCATAAACGGCTTCGAGCTGTTCATGGGCATTTTTGATCACACTCAGACCTTCTTCGACGTTACCGCGCACATCCTTGCTTTCATCCAGCTTGGGTTCCTGAGGTAAATAGCCGATACGAATATCTTTGGCTGGGCGTGCCTCACCAATGTAATCAGTATCAACGCCGGCCATGATACGCAACAGCGTTGACTTACCGGAACCGTTGTAGCCGAGCACACCGATTTTTGCACCGGGAAAGAAATTTAGACTGATGTCTTTGAGGATATGCTTTTTCGGCGGTACTACCTTGCCGACACCATTCATTGTATAGATGTATTGAGCCATATTTCAGTTTGCCACCTGGTTGATCATGGCCGAATTATATCGGGAATACGTTGAGATTAAAGGCTGAATCTGTAATCAAAGCGCTAAATAGTCAGTGTTTGCTCAGGTTGGATCGAAGGAACCTCGATAACCAATGGTAAATCACGGGCTTACGGGCGGTTTTTCATTAAAACACATGCAGTCAGAGCCGCTTTTTGTTAATATTGCCGGCCTTTCAACGGCGGTTTGATAAGTCGCTTATTCAGAATATAGTTAATCGGGAGTAATGATGTTTTCCAAAGAAATGACCATTGAGGGCTATGATGCAGCCTTGTGGGCTGCCATGCAGCACGAAGTTCGACGCCAGGAAGAGCATATTGAGCTGATTGCATCCGAGAATTATGCTAGTCCCCGAGTTATGCAGGCCCAAGGTTCATTATTAACCAATAAATATGCTGAAGGTTATCCTGCACGTCGTTATTATGGTGGTTGTGAGAACGTCGATGTCGCTGAACAGCTGGCGATTGATCGCGTCAAGCAGATTTTTGGTGCTGAATACGCCAATGTACAACCTCATTCAGGTTCTCAGGCAAATGCTGCCGTTTATATGGCGCTGTGCCAGCCCGGTGACACCGTGCTGGGTATGTCTCTGGCTGATGGAGGTCATCTTACTCACGGTTCAAAAGTGAGTTTCTCTGGAAAGATTTACAATGCTGTTCAATATGGACTTAATGGCAAGACTGGCGAAGTTGATTATGATGAAATTCAACGTCTGGCTGATGAGCACAAACCTAAGATGATTGTTGCCGGTTTTTCCGCTTATTCACGCACCATGGACTGGAATCGTTTCCGCCAGATCGCAGATTCTGTGGGTGCTTATTTATTTGTTGATATGGCACACGTTGCGGGTCTGGTTGCAGCAGGCTTATATCCGAATCCGGTTAGTGTGGCAGATGTAGTGACATCAACCACGCATAAAACCTTACGTGGACCTCGTGGTGGTATTATTCTGGCGGGCTCTAATTCTGTCATGAAGAATCAGGATATCGCCAAGAAATTGAACTCGGCAATCTTCCCAGGCACACAGGGCGGTCCTTTGATGCATGTGATTGCCGCCAAAGCCGTTGCCTTTCTGGAGGCACAGGAACCCGGTTTTATTGATTACCAAAAACAGGTCATTGCTAACGCAAAAGTCATGGCTGATATGGTTATCAAACGTGGTTATAAAGTTGTATCCGGTGGTACTGATAATCACCTTTTTCTGTGGGATCTAACGACAAAAGGTTTGACCGGTAAAGATGTCGAAGCGGCTTTGGGCCGTGCGCACATTACCGTCAACAAAAATGCAGTGCCTAACGATCCACAGTCACCTTTTGTTACCAGTGGCATTCGTGTCGGTACACCGGCAATGACCACGCGTGGTTTTAACGAAGAAGATTCCAAAAATCTGGCTAGCTGGATGTGTGACATTATCGATAGCATGGACGGTGCTAAAGTTAATGAAAGAGTGATTCACGATGTGCTCGAAAAAGTACGTGATATCTGTCAGCGCCTGCCAGTTTACGCATAAGTTTTTTTAAAATAAACGAGCCATAACATGCACTGTCCTTTCTGTTCCGAACCTGATACACGCGTTATTGATTCACGCCTGTCTAATGACGGTGATCAGGTGCGCAGAAGGCGAGAGTGTGTCGGCTGCGGCGAACGCTTCACTACTTACGAAAGTGCAGAGCTCAATATGCCGCGCATTGTTAAAAGCGATGGCAGTCGTGTTCCCTACAACGACGATAAAATGCGTGCGGGTGTAATGCGGGCACTGGAAAAACGCCCGGTGAGTACCGAGCAAGTTGAAGATGCGCTGAACCGTGTTAAACATAAGTTGATGTCAGCGGGTGAACGAGAAGTTGTTAGTAGTAAATTGGGCAACTGGGTAATGGAAGAATTACTGGCTATGGATCATGTTGCTTATATTCGTTTTGCTTCCGTGTATCTGGATTTCAGCGACATCAATGCATTTCGTGATGCGATTGAACGACTGGATCAGCAAAAAAAGCCGCGCAAACAACGTAGTTAAGTGTTTACTGATGTGAATTATCAGGATCATACATTTATGCAGCGAGCCTTGCGCTTAGCGCAGAAAGGCTTGTATAGCACCGATCCAAATCCAAGAGTGGGTTGTGTACTGGTAAAGAACGAAAATATTGTTGGTGAAGGCGGGCACCAGAAAGCAGGTGAACCGCATGCCGAAGTACTGGCGTTGAAGCAGGCCGGTGACAAGGCTAAAAATGCCACTGCTTATGTGACATTAGAGCCTTGCAGTCACACCGGTAAAACACCGCCCTGTGCCGATGCATTGATTCAGGCTGGTGTGAGTCGTGTAATTGTTGCCATGCAGGATCCGAATCCATTAGTTGCAGGTCAGGGTTTGAAACGATTGCAGGATGCGGGCATAGAAGTTGAAAGTGGTTTGATGGAAGTACAGGCCAGCGCATTGAATCCGGGATTTATCAAACGCATGGAAACGGGTTTGCCTTACGTGCGCATCAAAATGGCGATGAGTCTGGACGGACGCACGGCCATGGCTTCGGGAGAAAGCCAGTGGATTACTGGTGACGCAGCGAGACAGGATGTGCAGTTATTAAGAGCCAGAAGTTCGGCCATTTTAACAGGCATAGGCACGGTATTATCCGATGACCCGTCGATGAATGTTCGTGTGTCAGCCGAAGAATTAAATGTGGATAAGATCAGGCAGCCAGTTCGAGTGGTACTGGACAGTGCTTTACGTTTTCCATTTAGTGCAAAGATTGCAAAAGTGGCTGGTGAAGTGCTGGTGATGACAGCAGTAGATGTGACTGCCGCAAATAGTGATGTTGAAAATCGGGATTGTCAGTTTGTCCAGATTGCGGAAAAAGATGGTCATGTGGATTTAACTGCAGCCTTGAAATATCTGGCTGAAAAAGAAATTAATGAAGTGCATGTAGAAGCGGGCGCAATATTGAGTGGTGCTTTTTTGCAGCAACAACTGGTTGATGAAATAGTGATTTATATGGCACCGCATATCATGGGTGATGAAGCAAAGGGTTTGTTCTCTCTGCCGGGGCTGTCGAAAATGAAAGATAGAATTTCGCTAAATATTCAGGATGTGCGTATGTTGGGTAAAGACCTGCGTATCACCGCAAAGCCCGTATATTCATAAATATTAATAGTAGGAGAGTAGATTAGATGTCCACCATAGTTGTTGTTAAAAAAGCCAATCAGGTTTGCATTGCGGCGGACAGCTTAACCACTTTTGGTGATTTACGTCTGGGTTCAGCCTATGACGCGGATCACGATAAAATCATCCAGACTAAAAATGCCCATATCGGTATTGTTGGTAGCGCGGCACACCAGCTGGTGATGGAAAGTATTTTAGGTGACAAGAAAGTAAAAACGGACTTTTCCTCGAAGCGGGCTATTTTTGAAACATTCCGTGAAATGCATCCGATTCTTAAAGAAAAATATTTTCTGAACGCAAAAGATGAAGAAGATGATCCCTACGAATCTACTCATATTGATGCGCTGATCGCTTCACCGCACGGTATTTTTGGGGTGCATGCTTTGCGTGAAATTTCTGCATATACCCGCTTCTGGTCTATCGGGTCAGGCTCGGAATATGCCTTAGGTGCCATGTTTGCAGTTTATGATATTTATGAAACGGCAGAAGAAATTGCCGCTGCAGGAGTTAAGGCGGGTGCAGAATTTAATACCGCTTCAGGCCTGCCTATGAGTAGTTATGTGATTGAGCTCAATAAGTAATTGAAGGCATTTTAAAACCATGTTTACCGGAATTATTGAAGCAGTTGGAAAAGTTCAGCGTATTGAACCCGTAGGTGGTGATATGCGCCTGACTGTTGAAGTTCAGTCACTGGATATGAGCGACGTTAAACTGGGTGACAGTATTGCGGTCAACGGTGTCTGTTTGACTGCTGTTAAATATGATGAACGCTCATTTGTGGCAGATGTTTCCAATGAGTCAATATCACTGACTTCGCTTAAACATTTAAAAGCAGGTAGCCCGGTCAATCTTGAAAAGGCTTTATTACCAACAACACGACTGGGTGGTCATCTGGTCAGTGGTCATGTTGATGGCCTGGGTAAGGTTGTAAATATTGCTGATGATGGCCGCTCGATCAGATACACAATTCAGGTGCCTGCTGAGTTAAAACGATACATCGCAGTTAAAGGTTCAATCTGTATCGATGGCACCAGTCTTACGGTTAATGCGGTCAATGATGACCACTTTGACATAAATATTGTGCCGCATACACAGGAAAGAACTATTATTCAAAATTATAAGCCAGGTACTGAAGTCAATCTGGAAGTTGATCTGATTGCGCGTTATCTGGAAAGTTTATTATTACATTCGTCAGATAAGAAAAAGGAAGGGCTTAGTCTGGATCTGTTATCAAAGGCGGGGTTCATCGGTTAGCTAAGGCGCTGATAATTTATTATGAAACTGAATACTACAGAAGAAATTATTGAAGATATTCGCCAGGGTAAAATGGTGATTATCATGGACGATGAAGATCGAGAAAACGAAGGCGATTTATTAATGGCGGCCAGTGCTGTAACGCCCGAAGCGATTAATTACATGGCGCGTTATGGTCGCGGCCTGATTTGCCTGACTTTAACTCAACAGCGTTGTAAGCAATTACGCTTGCCACTCATGGTTGGCGGTACTGATGTCATGCAAAGCACCAACTTCACCGTTTCTATCGAGGCGGCTGAAGGTGTAACTACCGGTATTTCTGCCGCAGATCGTGCGGTAACAGTTCTGGCTGCGGTCAATCCTGACGCCAAACCAGAAGATATCGAACAACCGGGTCATATTTTTCCGCTGATGGCGCAACCGGGTGGCGTATTAAGCCGTGCAGGTCATACCGAAGCAGGTTGTGATCTTGCGCGCTTAGCGGGTATGGATCCCAGTGCCGTGATAGTTGAGATTCTTAATGATGATGGCACCATGGCACGTCGCCCCGATCTTGAGAAATTTGCCCAGGAGCATGATTTAAAGATTGGTACGATTGAGGACTTGATTAGTTACCGTATCAAAAATGAAAAGACCATTGAAAGGGTGGCTGAAACTGACCTGCAAACAGAACACGGCAAGTTCAGATTAATGGCGTTCCAGAATACGCTGGATGGCGGTACGCACTTTGCGTTGGTGAAAGGTGTTATTAATGGCGATGAGCCAACGCTGGTACGTGTACATATGGTGAATACGCTGGTTGATGTTATGGGTTCTGTGCACACCAAAGGCTGGCCTCTGAATGATGCGATTAAACGCATCGCCGATGCTGAACAGGGTGTGGTTGTGGTTCTTAGAAACCACGAAGAAGATAAAGCCATGTTGCAGTGGATGATGAGTCATCTTGCTGTTGATGATTCGAAGAAAAAAGCACGTACCGATATCCGTACTGATGGTGTTGGCGCGCAGATATTGATGGATGTTGGTGTGAAAAAAATGCGTTTGTTGAGCGCGCCAAAAGTGATACACGGTCTGGCCGGCTTTGGTCTTGAAGTGGTCGAATACGTCAGTGGCGATGAGCAGGCCGAATAGTTAGAGACAGCATAAAAATTTAAAGTGTAAATATTTAAGAGTAAAAATTATGAGCGAAAATAATATAGAAGGTAATTTGCAGTACAGTAAAGGTCAGTTTGCAATTGTATGCGCACGTTTTAATGGTTTTATTGTTGAGAGCCTGTTAGCAGGTGCACTTGATACGTTAAAGCGTAGCGGTGTTGCTGCTAGTGATATTACTGTAGTTAAAGTGCCCGGTGCATTTGAATTACCCGTGACTGTTCAGAACCTCGCACAGAGTGGAAAATACAGTGCGATCATTGCATTAGGCGCTGTTATTCGCGGTGCGACCCCGCATTTTGATATTGTCGCTAATGAATCTGCTAAAGGTTTATCTGCAGTTGCGCTTGATCATGGGTTACCAGTTATCAATGGTATTTTAACCACTGACTCTATCGAGCAAAGCATCGAACGTGCGGGTACTAAGGCGGGTAACAAAGGCTCAGAAGCAGCAGCTACTGCAATTGAAATGGTTAGCCTGTTTCAGAAGCTGGCTTAATGTTATTAAGCTGGATTATTGATACTGACTTTTTAGTTACCCCATTTGTTTTTACAGGTTGAGCGATATCATGTCACAAAATACAAGCCTTGCTAAAGCCCGGGGAAAGGCAAGGCGCTTTGCTATGCAGGCAATCTACCAGTGGCAAATGACCAGTGATGATGTCGTTGGTATTGAGAAACAGTTTACTGAAGATAATTTAACTTCTGATGCTGATTTTGATTATTTCAAAGAATTATTTTTAGGTGTTGAAGAAAATATTGAAGTTATTGATCAAACTCTGGCCCAATATACCGGGCGTGTAATTGCTTCTGTTGACCCCGTTGAACGAGCCATATTGCGTCTGGCCTGCTATGAATTTATGAAACGACTGGATGTGCCATATCGTGTGGTGCTGAATGAAGCGGTTACTTTAACCAAGAAATTTTGTGCAGCACAAAGCCATACTTTTGTGAATGCAGTTCTAGATAAAGTAGCACACGAACTTCGATCCACTGAAACATCATAATTAATTGTTAGAGTAGTGTCATGACAGCTACTACAGAGTTCGGTCTTATTCAAAACTACTTTAGTTTTGATACTCAGCGTGATGATGTTGTACTCGGTATAGGTGATGATTGTGCGTTACTCAAGTCACCGACAGCTAAACAATTAGCCGTCACTGTCGACACACTTGTTTGTGGTGTTCACTTTCCTGAAATAACTTCAGCAGAAGATATTGCCTATAAATCACTGGCCGTTAGTCTGAGTGATCTGGCGGCCATGGGTGCCGAACCTGCATGGGCAACACTGGCGCTGACTTTGCCGGATGTAAATGAGCCATGGCTGGAAAAATTTTCTCTGAGTTTTAAAGAAACGTTAAAAATGTACGGTTTACAACTCATTGGTGGCGATACCACACAAGGGCCTTTGTCTGTAACTGTTCAGCTAACAGGCTTTGTCGATGCAGATAAAGCCATGCGCCGTGATGCCGCCAGGCCGGGCGACAGGATTTACGTCACCGGCACTTTGGGTGGCGCGGCTCTGGGATTGAAGTTGCTGAATGTTGATGATTTGCCTGACCCCATGATTAAACAATCATGTTTGAGAAAATTAAATCGCCCAGTACCCAGAGTTGTGTTTGCACAAAAAGCAGTTGAATATTGTTGCTGTGCTATTGATATTTCAGATGGACTAATAGCTGACCTCGGGCATATTCTTGAAGCCAGTGCCTGTGGCGCTAAAATTTATTATGACCAACTGCCCGTTTCCACAGAGTTTGCAAAGTGTTCGGTCTATCTAAACGGTCTTGATTACACTCATCTGTTGCTTGCCGGCGGCGACGACTATGAGCTGTGTATGGTTGCTTCTGGTGAAAATGAACAGTCACTGTTTTCACTGGCAGAATCGATGGATGTATTGCTCACTCACATCGGTGAAGTCGATGCCTCTGGTAACTTAAGTGTGTTAAACAGCAATGGTGAATTGATTGAATTGAAGCATTCAGGTTACGAGCATTTCACCCATGAATGAAGCCGAACGCCAGCATGCTCAACAGGCAAAACAAATCCGGTATACCGAACTGAAAGATCCGGTGGTCTGTCTCGCTCTGGGCCTGGGCAGCGGTCTTTCGCCCAAAGCCCCCGGTACCGCGGGTACGGTGATGACTATCCCACTGTATTTGTTGATTCAAGATTTGCCATTAATGGTCTATGCTCTAATAACATTACTGATTACGTTATCGGGTATCTGGATTTGTTCGTATTCAGCCAGAAAACTGGGCGTGCATGATCATCCAGCCATTGTAATTGATGAAGTGGCCGGTTTTTTGATTACCATGTTTGCCGCACCGGCGGGTTGGCCGTGGTTATTAGCAGGTTTTGTACTGTTCAGATTCTTTGACGCACTCAAGCCCTGGCCGATTTCATGGCTGGATAAAAATGTAAAAGGGGGCTTTGGCATAATGATCGACGATATAGCAGCAGGACTGGTATCGATGATTTTACTTCAGGCATACTGGTACGGGTTTGTACAAGCATGAAACATTTACTGTTGGTTATGATTGTGTTTTTCTTGATTAATGTAGAGAGTGTTTATGCGGGTCAGGACATTGTCGTGCAGGGCCTGTTTACCGGCAAGGCGGTGGTTCTAATCGATGGTCAGCGCCGGGTTATGGCTATCGGTGACACCAGTCCTGAGGGTGTGAAATTGATTGCTGTCGATAGTGATCAGGCAACATTAGAGGTGGATGGTAAACGGCAAAGTTATGCCTTAGGCTCATCCGTCTCCCTGAGTTTTTCCAAAGCAGCAAGTGTCGAAGAAAAAGTGTTTGCCGATGACCGAGGTATGTTTATGTCAGTTGGCAGCATTAATGGTCAGAGCGTGCGCTTTTTAGTCGATACAGGGGCGACCACCGTAGCGATGAATACGACCCAGGCTAAAAGTCTGGGGGTACGTTATGCGATTGAAGGTGAAGCTGCCACTGCCAGTACTGCGTCAGGTTTTGTGAAGGCTTATAGAGTACGTTTGAAGTCAGTATCTCTGGGTAAAATCAGGCGTCGTAACATAGAAGCGATGGTGATCGATGGTGAGCATCCGGGGCCTGTTTTGCTGGGGATGTCCTTTTTGGGTGATTTAAAGGTTGAGAAAGCAGGTAATACATTAACACTTAAATCACGTTAAATTCCTGATTAGTTAATAACGCATTGATTTTAAATGGTATAATCCACCGCTTTATGGTTTTAATGAAAGCTGGCCATAAACTAGTAAATAATGTTTCTTTGTCTCGGAAGTGATTGAATCTTTTGACATAAAGAAGGTAATGTTGGAAACTTGAACGCCAAAAGTTTGCTAATAATAGAGAACAAAGGATTTTAAAGAATGTCAGAATTATTTTCCAAAGAATGGGCTCTGGCCTATGTGAATGCATGGAATGGAGACGGAGAGATCACTTCAACCTTGAGAAAGGTGGGTTTTAACTCTGTGGTTGCTTTTGGCCTGCATGAGGAAGATGAGCCACGTTTTGTCATGACCATTGTAGATGGTTTGATTGTATCCACTGATAAACAGTCAGAGGATGCGATTGATTGGGATATTCGTGCGACGCAAGAAGACTGGCTATCACTGATTGCCAAACCTCCGGGTTTGATGAAACTGGGTATAGCTTATACTTCGCGTAAGATCCGATTCAAGAAAGGTGATTATGCCAGCATGGTTAAAGACCCAAGTCTGGCGGGGGCTTTTGTTAAATCTTTTGGATTGATGTCTACGATTCCATGATTAATAAAAGGTACGGGTTTTTGTAGTTAAAAGGGCTGACGATCGTCGGCCTTTTTATTACATCGAATAACGTTTACTTTGTTTTACGCATCAATGAAAGACACACTCGAATTTTTAAAAAATACCGACTTTCCATCCATTAACCGCACAAGTCTGGAAACGTTGCAGGTTAATCTGGGTTATTTGTGTAACCAGCAATGCCTGCATTGTCATGTCGATGCCAGCCCAAGGCGAACCGAGCTGATGTCGGCTGAAACCATCAACACCGTTATTCAGTTTATTAAACAACATCAGATCAAAACTCTGGATTTAACTGGCGGCGCACCGGAAATGAATCCAAATTATCGTCAACTGGTTTTAGCAGCACAGGCTCTAGATGTTCATATTATCAATCGCTGCAATCTAACTATTCTCGAAGAACAGGGGTACGAGTGGCTGGCTGATTTTCTGGCGGAAAATAATGTTGAAGTGGTGGCTTCACTGCCGTGCTACCTGGAAGAGAACGTCAATGCACAACGAGGCAAAGGTGTTTTTGAAAAAAGTATCGCGGGCCTAAAGAAACTAAATGCAGCGGGTTATGGCAAGCAGGATAATTTAAAACTTAATCTGGTCTTTAATCCTCAGGGTGCCAGCCTGCCACCACCACAAAATGTACTGGAGCAGGACTATAAAAAAGTGCTGTTCGATAAATTTGACGTTGAATTTAATCACCTGTTTACCATCACCAATATGCCGATCAAACGTTTTGGCAGCACGTTGTTATCCAAAGGTACTTTTGATAATTACATGCAGCTGTTAAAAAATTCTTATGATGATGGAAATCTTGAAGGCTTAATGTGCCGTACTATGATCAGTGTCGACTGGCAGGGCGATGTTTATGATTGCGACTTCAACCAGATGCTGAATTTAAAATCGAATTTCAATCAGGGCAAAGTAAATCTTGTCGATCTCATGGCGTTTGATTTCACCCGGTCAAACGTCATCGTCATGGATCACTGTTATGGCTGTACCGCAGGGCAGGGATCATCCTGTGGTGGTGCGCTGTATTAAATGAGACTGTCGATCATTATACCGGTGCTCAATGAGTCTGAGACATTGGTGGTTTCATTAACGCGTTTGCAGCAGTATCGTCAACAGGGTCATGAAGTGATTGTCGTTGATGGTGGCAGTTGTGACAATAGTTTTGATTGTGCACTCGGCCTGGTCGATAAACTGTTAATGTCGAAACCGGGTAGGGCAACACAAATGAACATTGGTGCCGAACAGGCCGCGGGTGAGGTGCTGGTTTTTTTGCATGCAGATACTGAGCTGCCTGTTCTTTTTAATAACCTGATCACTGATGCACTAAACAAAAATCATCAATGGGGTCGGTTTAACGTCAGCCTTTCAGGCCGGCATATTCTATTCAGAATAATTGAAACCATGATGAACTGGCGTTCGTGTCTAACCGGTGTCGCCACCGGAGATCAGGCGATATTTGTGCGACGTTCTGTGTTCCAGCAAGTGGCGGGCTACCCGGAAATAAAACTGATGGAAGATATCGAGCTGTGCAGGAAATTGAAATTTTTTGGCAAGCCAGCATGCATAAAATCAAGAGTCATCACCTCAAGCCGTAAATGGGAAAAGAATGGAATTTTAAAGACGTTATGGCTCATGTGGCAGCTACGCCTGTTACATTTTTTTGGTGTCTCATCTGAAAAATTATTTTCCCGTTACTACCGATAATGGCGTACAAATATTCCGACGCGGTGATACTTGTTTTTGCCAAAGCGCCCGTAGCCGGTGAGGTCAATACAAGGCTGATACCTGATATCGGCATTGAAACCGCCACCCAACTTCAGGCGGAGTTGATTCATTCAAGACTGGAAGCTCTCCAGATAAAAAATCTATGTGCCACCCAACTCTGGTGTGCGCCCGATCAACACCATGCGTTTTTTCAGAACTGTAAACGACAATATGCTATCGAGCTGTTCACGCAACAGGGCGCTGATCTGGGCGAACGCATGTCATTAGCCATCAAACAAAGCCTGCAAACATTCAAACGCGTTGTATTAATCGGCACCGATGCACCGTCGTTGACTGTGGCTCAGATAGAAATTGCCATTAACAAACTCGAAGCTAACGACGTGGTCATTGCACCCGCTGAAGACGGTGGTTATGTACTGATCGGCATGAGTCGACACTGTGAAGATGTTTTTCAGTCGGTGCCGTGGGGTAGCGATGCAGTGCTTGAAACTAC
>JAOUNI010000093.1 GCA_029881035.1 Gammaproteobacteria bacterium
GTCCGCGCAGGTTAAGTACCCCACGGATGAATGAAGGCATCATCGGCACCGTGGTGGGTTCGCGGTATTCAATAATTTCCCGGATATCGGCAATGCCAATAGCAAACACCTCTTTACCAATCAGGAAGGTAAGATATTGCTGGCCAAGGGTATCCGCATCATCAACCTGTTCCTGCGCCCTTTTGTTATTTTTACCTGCGTGCATAAGTTCGCTCATCGCTACGCCTCCTAAAATTTGACAAACTGATTAGCCGCAGGTGCTTTGGCACTGGACTCGCTGGAATGTGCCGGTAGATGTGCCATCGGATGTTTTGCTGACGGAGGTGTTGCCGTTATTTTACGATTCGTACGAGCACCGTTTCCAGAATGAGTGCTATCTATTTTGAAATAAGCCATCATCTGCTGCAGTTGCTGTGACTGACTGCTCATTTCTTCTGCGGTAGCGGCCAGCTCTTCAGAGGCAGATGCATTGGTCTGAGTGATTTTGTTCAATTCATCCATGGCATTATTGACCTGGCCGACACTGGAAGACTGTTCTTCAGAAGCGGCGGCAATTTCCTGTATCAGGCTGGAAGTTTTTTGAATCGCCGGTACCATTTCGACGAGAAGCTTGCCGGCTTTTTCAGCTACTTCGACGGAACTGGCTGCTTTCTGGCTAATTTCTTCAGCCGCAACCTGGCTGCGTTCAGCCAGTTTTCTGACTTCACTGGCGACCACGGCAAAACCTTTGCCGTGCTCACCGGCGCGGGCGGCTTCAATCGCGGCATTCAGTGCTAGCAGATTGGTCTGGTAAGCAATGTCATCAATGATGCCGATTTTTTTGGATATTTCCACCATTGCTGCCACCGTTTGCTGCACCGCATCACCACTTTCATTCGCGTGTGATGAGGCCTGTGTGGCCATGCCATCAGTGATTTTGGCATTTTCGCTGTTCTGGGTAATGGAAGCGGTCATTTGTTCTACTGAAGCCGAGGTTTCCTCAACGCTGGCCGCCTGTTCACCAGCGCCCTGATTTAAGGATTGAGCTGTAGCGCTGACTTCTTCTGATGCAGAAGATATGGCTTCGGCACCGGAACGCACTTCACTGATGATCTGAGAGAGTTTATCAATGGTATTTTGCATGGCTCTTAGTAACATGCCGGTTTCATTACTGGAAGTCACATCAATTTTGGCTTTCAGGTCACCGTCGGCAATCTGGTTGGCAATAGACACAGCCATGCTTAGAGGGCGTGTGATACTCAGGCCTATAATCGTGCTGACAAAAATGATAATGATAAGTGCAGAGATGACAACGATCATGATTGTGGTTTCAATGATTTTGACGTGCTCATCAATAGCCTGAGTTTTTATTTTCATCAAATCGACGCTCTTGTTGGTGAGTTTGCCGATTCGACCATCACCCAGACGTCGTACTTCTTCTTTAACACTACCGATAGCTTTGTTGCCCGCTTGCGGTGTGGTGATTTCATCGCGGTTAATTTTTTCAACGATATTGATGAATGCCTTTTTATAGGCGCCTAAATCAGCTCGTGATTCCTTGAGTAATTGACGGTCCTCTTCATTGGTCACAACATTTTCGAGAAAGGTGATCTGACTGTCGAGTGCATCTGCTTCTTTATTCCATTTATCAAAATATCCATTGACTTTATCCTTATTTAGCACATTTAAGAAAGCGTCTTTTTCGTAGCGACGTAAGCCCAAAACGCTGACATGCGCGCGTTGGGAATATTCGATGATGACAGTGTCAGTATTTACAATGGAGGTCGTTTCATCCTGGACCTGAGTGACACCCTGATATCCAGACCAGGCAACGAAGACCATCATTACCAGCGTAATACTATTAGCCAGTAATAGCTTCACGCTTATTTTCATATTCTTAAACATAAGTAGCTCCTTTTTTGTTTTTTTTGTTAATTTTTATAAACTTGATTTGGGGTAACTGGTATTTAGAGTGATGGCATGTTTGGTGTAAACAAAAAACATGCCATTTTTATGACTCGAGAAAGTTTGATGAAATTATATGGGAGTGCTGAGTCCAAAATCATTTTTGCATGAAATTGCTTTGATTTATTCATGTTCATGTCTTCCTTGATAGGGGTGTCTTAGATGGATGTTTTTACGCTATTGATATGAATAAATCAAGATAATAAATATTATTTTTATGTTAGGAAATAGGAGGTATTAAATGTGTATGAATAAAATAAAATTTTACTCTTTCTAAATATTTTTATTATGGCATTTGCCATAACGATCTATGCCACAAATATGCAGGACATAGTCACCGGCTTCTGATGTTTGAGTGTCTGATCGAGGGGGTTGAGGTGAACCTTAAAGGATGTAATTTCAGTTTCAGAAATATTTTCTTGTTAATAATAATTTTTTTAAAGTAAATGATATGTGTTTTTATCTATATCAATTTGCTCCAGGCGGGTCCCGTTCCGAGTATGTAGTTCAATGATGATTGTATTTCTGGCGGGAATAGTAAAAACACACAGCCAATTGCCGCTTTAACACGGTTGTCATTTGTACTGATATGGTTTCAGTCCTGCTATTCAGTATCACCTGTTGTAGTGTTGTCGGGCAGCATTGTCTGCTCTGCTTCATTCGTTTGATCAGATTCATCAATTCCTGCCAGCATGGACAGTTCTTCAATCGAG
>JAOUNI010000094.1 GCA_029881035.1 Gammaproteobacteria bacterium
AACATCAGTGCCGATCAAACGCGCTCAGATAGTCAGGGCAATACAGCATTTCAAGGCCACGTAGTTATTGAAAAACACGAGCTACGCATCACTGCTGATAATGCCTCCTATAATGCCAACACTGAGAATATCAACATTGATGGTAATGTACACGTCGACTCAATAAACATGGCTATTGATGCTGACCTGGGTCGTTTATCAAAAGAAAAACAATCCTCTTTCTTCGAGGGCGTTAAATTTCAAATCGGCAAAAAAAACATGCGCGGTAAAGCAAGCAGCATCAATGCCGGTATAAAAAATAAAACAGAACTGCAAAAAACATCCATCACCAGCTGCAATTTAAATGATCCAGACTGGCGTCTGGACGCAGACGTCATCAGCATTGATCATGAAGAAGAATATGGCTCGGCAGAAGATGTTGTTTTACGCTTTATGGATGTACCATTCATTTATATTCCATACATGGAATTTCCTATTGGTGATCGCCGCCGTAGTGGTTTACTGGTACCTGAAGCTGGATATTCTTCTTCACGTGGTAGTGAACTTACCGTTCCCTGGTACTGGAATATTGCGCCAAATCACGATGCTATTCTTGCTCCACATTTAATGAGCCGTCGTGGCACTCAGCTGGACACACAATATCGTTTTCTAACCGAAAATAGTCGAGGTCAAATGGATGCTGCATTTTTACATAATGACAGAATCACCAATGACGATAGACATCAATTTCAATATCTGCAACATACACGCTTCACACCTGACCTGAACATGGATATTGATGTGCAAGATGTATCAGATACCGAATACTTCAATGATTTCAGTAATAACTTATCAACTGCCAGCACGACACATTTAAATCGTAATCTAACGCTAAATTTCGATAAACAATACTGGCACAGCCAGATGCTAGTGCAAACATATGAAACACTCGATACCAGTATCTTAACTATTGACCGTCCTTATCGTAGACTGCCGCAACTGAGCTTACAGGGTGATCAGCCTATCGTTGATACCGGCCTGGCATTCACCATGGATACCGAATGGGTAAGCTTTGATCATGAAGATAACAGCGTGAACACTGGTTCACGATTCCGCTTCACACCTGGTCTACACTGGCCAAACAAGGGGGGGTTCTGGTTTTTTGACCCCGCTATTAAATTTAGCCACACACGATACGATGTTGAAGACGGCAGTGGCATTAAACAAAATATTGAAGACAGGAATCTCTCTATGAGTAGCCTCGATGCAGGCCTGTTCTTTGAACGTGAGTTTGATAACGGGCTGATGCAGACGCTGGAGCCAAGAATTTATTACCTGAACGTCCCTTTTAGAGATCAAAGCTTGCTACCAAATTTTGATACACAATCAAGTGTTTTTAGTACAGCACTATTATTTAGAGACAACCGTTTCAATGGCGGTGATCGAATTGGTGATGCTAACCAATTGACACTAGCTTTAAGCAGCCGACTGATCAGCACTGATACAGGCAACGAATATTTACGCGCGAGTATTGGTCAAATCAGTTATTTCGAGGACCGTCAGGTATCTCTCATAGGCGTGATCGACAATAACAATAAATCTGATCTCATAGCTGAACTTGCTGCCAATATATACGACTGGAGCCTGAGCGCCAGTACCCAATGGGATACAGATAACAATCGAAGTCAACGCGGAAACTTTTTGCTTCATTATCAATCAGATTCGAAACACATTTTAAACCTTGGCTTTCGACATGATCGTAATATCAACCCCGAAATCAGACAGACAGATTTTTCTTTCATAACGCCCATTTATAATCAGTTTTCTGCTTTTGGTCGGTGGAACTACTCTCTCGAGGCTAACCGTGATATCGAAGTTATAGGCGGCCTTAGTTATGACAGCTGCTGCTGGTCATTACAACTGATGGGGCAAAGACGTTTAAAATACACCAACAATATCGAAGAATATGATAATGCCTTTATGGTGCAGCTGGTATTAAAGGGCCTGGGTAGCGTATCCGGCAACAAAGTCAGTAACACACTTGAACACGCCATTCCGGGTTACAACGAGGATTACGAATGAAGCAACTTAATATTTTTAAAATCAAATTCTATGCTATCACGACATTTTTATGTCTGACAATGTCTTCCCAAATTGTTATAGCAGAACAGGCGCTGGATAAAATTGTCGTCGTCGTTAACGATGATGTCATTACACAAAGTGAATTAGATAACCGTATTGCAGACTTCATTGTACAGCTCAAACTTGATAAAAACTCAACATCAGAGATGGAGGCGCTCAGCAAACAAGTTATGGAGCGCATGATAGGCACACGTATTCAGTTGCAGATGGCAAAACAAATGGGGATCACCATTGATGATATCAGCTTGAATCGAGTGATAGAGCAAATAGCCAAGTCTAATGACCTGACACTCGATCAGATGAAAAACACTTTATCTAAAGATGGTATCGAATTTGCCCGCTTCCGTGAGCAAACGCGCGAAGAGCTCATCATCAAAGAACTTCAGCAACGCGTGGTTTCCAGTAAAATCAGTATCTCCGATCAGGAAATTCAGCGCTTTATTGATAACAATCTCAATAAAAATAATAAAAATGAAAAATACTTGATTCAACATATCCTTATTGGCA
>JAOUNI010000026.1 GCA_029881035.1 Gammaproteobacteria bacterium
TGCACAACATCCTCTTATTCTCCGTTAGTTATACTTTTCCACTCTGTGGATGCATTTTCTCTTTGTGCAAAAACGCTATCCCCTGTGTATAGCGCAGATTGTCTTTCAATATAAATTATTTATAAATACGGATGTTCCCCTATCCGCCCTTTACTTACTACCTTCTAACAGAGCCATATCGACCACCTGCAACAACTCGCCCAGATCAATAGGTTTAGTGATGTAATAATCAAAACCAGCTGCCAGACCTTTTTTTACATCTTTTGGCATAGCATTAGCGCTAATGGCAATAACCGGTTTATTTCGAGTAGCTTCCCGTTGACGCAAATGTTTGAGCACTTCAAAACCATTGAGCCCGGGCAGATTGATATCTAATAGGATCAGGTCAGGCTTATGTTCAGCAGCTAACTCAAGCCCCTGCAATGGTTCAGCTGCACTCAACATATGAATATCAGATCGACGCCCTAATAACTGCGCAACCAACCGCAGGTTGGCCGGGTTATCTTCTATGTACAGGACGGTATATTTATCTTTTTGTGCAGCCATGAATAATTATTCTATAAATCCTGTTTGGTTTGGACTCATATATGAGTGGAATGTTTGTTGATATTCTGTCAGTTAAACTCAAATACCATGCTCCCACTTTACTGAGATCTGTGATTAATATTGCCACACAAGAGATTATCCAAATACGTAGTGATACTAGGGGTAATAGTCGTGACTATTTTTTATGAATCAACTCTACCTAAATAGATTCAACACAGTTAGTCTGGCCTATATGATGGATGCGGATGATGCCTTACTTATTGCTGATGCTTTTGAGCACAGGGAAGCTTCAGTCATTTGATTTTTCTGGCCTGAACTTTTTGTGTTTTAGATGACTGGCTCTGGGTATCAATAACACTCTGACCCGCCCTACTGTCTGTTTTAGGCTTTTTAGGTTTCTTTGGTTTCCTGGGTTTAATTGGACGGAGATCCAGATGAGATTCGGGCACTTCCTGAACGGGTTTAAAGCCCTCAATCAATTTGCGTGGTATTAGCTGTTTAATCAGTCGCTCAATATCAGATAGCTGCTCAAACTCATCAGCACAGACCAGTGACACAGCCCTGCCGCTTAAGCTTGCGCGACCGGTGCGACCGATACGGTGGATATAATCTTCTGTTATATGAGGCAAATCAAAATTGACCACCTGCGGCAGTTGATTGATATCCAGACCACGAGCAGCCAGATCGGTGGCAACCAAAACTCGAATCAAACCCGTTTTGAATTCAGCCAATACTCTCGTACGTGCGCCCTGGCTTTTGTCGCCATGAATTGCTGCCGCTTTAATATCTTTTGTTTGCAGATAACGAACCAGTCGATCAGCACCGTTTTTTGTTCTGACAAACACCAGCACTTGATCCCAGTTATTATTTTTGATCAGTTGTGTGAGCAGAGCAGATTTCCGGTTTTTGTCTACCGGACACATCCACTGCTCTATGGTTGTCGCCGTAGTCTCGGCCGGATTTACAGAAATCTCAACCGGATCGTTAACAATAGTCCTGGCCAGCTGACGAATCTCATCAGAAAAAGTAGCAGAAAACATCAGGTTCTGGCGCTGTCTGGGCAACAGCGCGATAATTTTCTGGATTTCGTCGATAAAGCCCATATCCAGCATCCGGTCGGCTTCATCCAGCACCAGTACTTCCAGTTGCCTGAATTTCACCGCGTTCTGATGATAAAGGTCGAGCAAGCGACCCGGCGTCGCCACCAGCACATCAGCCCCCCGGCGTAACTTCATCATCTGCGGGTTTATTTTAACGCCGCCAAAAACCACCGCCGAATGCAGCGACAAATTTTTACCATAAGCGGCAACACTGGCACCAACCTGTGCAGCCAGTTCCCGGGTCGGTGTGAGTATTAGCGCCCGTATTTGATTCGCCCGAACGCGATCACCTTTTGACAACCTCTCCAGCAGCGGCAAAACAAAACCCGCAGTTTTACCTGTACCGGTCTGGGCAGCAGCCATGACATCTCTACCCCTGATAATAGCGGGTATAGATTCAAGTTGAATCGGTGTAGGCGCCTCATAACCCTGCTCAGCAATAGCATCAAGAACAGGAACTGACAGGCCCAGGGAGGCAAAGCTCATAAAATTATCTCTGGTCGGGTTTTATATCTTCAACCACCGTGGTGGCGAAGTTACAGTTTACAGAATATCATTATCGCGAGCCATGATTGCCGAGCATGATATGCCAATGCCCTCAATGAGTGGCCTATAATGAAACGATGAGCCGACCTTCGAACTGCTTATTTATCATTATATTTATATCCGGCAACTTATACGCCGAATCATATTATACGCCTAGAGATTACGGCTCCGATTCCCTGTACGATCCTTTTGGTAATTTCCTGAGTTACTCACTTGATTCACTGCAGGTATCGGACAGTTTTGACACCCGTAATTTCAGAAGCAATCTTGACCAGGTTTTAAGTAACCTGTCACATCCTAAAACAGCAATAAATAATGAAGGCGGTTTTAATCGTTTTATTAATCGCCAAATATTTCCTGTCAACAGTAATCACTCAGATGAGAGCTGGGCCATCCTGCCAAACTATGGCCTGCACCTACTTGGCGGTGGCATGGTTTTCAGAAAAGACCTGGAATACTTCAGGGCGAACGGTGTTGAAAATGCTGCAATCTACTCCATCACGCTGGCGATGACAGCTGAACTTATCCAGGAAGCCTTTGAAAAAAAGACAACCCTGAAGGATGACGCAGTTGCCGATTTTTATTTATTCCGACCACTTGGTATATGGCTGTTCAATGATGATGACAGAGCAAATTATATTATGGATACCCTGGATCCGGCCATCTGGCCCTATTTACAAGCGTTTGATTTTTCTGAAGATCATTTCATTAACACTGGAATCAATTATATGTATCGCCCGCCCGCCACAGAATTTTTAAATTCACGATTATTTGTTTTTACCGGCCTGAATAATCAGATTGGTTTATCTCATCGCATCGATAAAACCGACTGGTTTTCATGGGGAATCGGCCTATCCACGCAACGCATTGATTTTTCATTAAGACAGCAGGCCGAACTGGATACCAGTTTTGGATTTTTTTATGACAAAAACAAAAGCCTGTTATGGTCGCTGGTATTCAATGATGCCGGCGGTACTGATTACAGGTTCAACCTGTTCCCAACCAACCAAAGCCTGCCTGGAAAATTTGGTTATTTTATCAGCCATAATGAAAATCAGGATCTGTCACTGGGAATGCTCTATAGAATCCAGATTGGTATTAGCTTCACGAAATAATATCTAAAATTATTATGTCCATAATACTGCCGTATCTATATAGATCTTCTTATTACTAAATAAAATCACATAGATAATTATTATTTTTCTGGTTTGACGTTACTTTTTTTCAAGCGTTCGAGATTTTCAATAACACGTTGAGTACGCTCAAGATTGGCCTTAATCTCGGTATTTTCCGGATCTAGCAATAACACCTGTTGCCAAATGACTATAGCCTCCTCATAGCGCTCCTGTCCGTAAAGCTCGGCCCCTTTATTAATAAGGTCCTGCAAAGGGCCTCCCATGGATTTAGATAATTTTTCGAGGCGTTTATTAGCGGCTTCAATCTCTTTGTTATCATAAAGCCGAAGTGCTAATGGCAGTGTGCGTTTAGCTATAGCAATTTCATTATCTTCTAAAGCCTTAACTCCATGTTCAAGTAATTCTCCTGCGATACTTTCAATTTCAGAATTTAACAAAGACAGTTTAATTTTTTTAATATAACTATAAGGGTCCAATTCAGAAATAGACTGACGTATTTTCATGATTTTTTCCAACGAACCCGCCCTTATTACCAGCGCCTGGATTTCCAGTTCGTAAATATGTCGTTGCTTTAATTCATTAAATGACTCGTATTCACGAAAAACAATGGAACTTTTCGGCAATCTGGCTAATGCATCTTCGTAGATATCTATTGCCACCTTCCAGTTACCCTGTTCAACAGGCAACTTCACCTTTGCTAGTACTTTATCTTCATAAACATGCATTGCCTGAGTAAGAACTTTTCTTTTTTCTGACAGTTCTTTACTACTGGAAATAGCATCAGGTAAGCTATCGAGATAAAAGATGGCTGAAACAAACTCATTATCCTGCATGAGTTGTTCAACAATATCACTGGCTTTCTTTTTATTGGTTTCAAGAAATGCACATCCTGCCAGATTAACCAGCAAAAAAATGCACAGAAAAAACTTCTGATATTTCACGGTTTCCCCAAAGATGTAGAGAGAATGGTTTCTATATCTATATTAAGACGAGATTGCAATTCGGGAAAAACACCTTTAATAAAATACGCATTAACCGGCTCCAGTTTACCCTTAACAGTTAATTGTTCAAAATACTCAAACTCAATACGCCCACATACATTCTCATCCAGAGCGACACTATCATCCACGAGCGTTGCCGACGGCATAGACTTTGATGCCAGCCTGGAAGCTAAATTAACTGCGTCGCCCAAGACTGTGTATTCCATCCTGCTGATTGAACCCATATTACCCGCCAGCATTTCTCCAGAATTCACTCCCACTCGAAATTCTACAATCCTCTCACCTAAACTACTGCGCTTAATATTAAGTTGCTTAATCACCTGCTGAATCAAAATAGAGCAATAAACCGCATGGAAGCTGTGATCCGGGTCCTCCTCGGGCGCACCAAACAACAACATGGCACAATCACCAATATATTTGTCCACATGACCATGACAAATATGTGATGCCATGTCGATATAACTAAAATAGGTATTTAGCAGTGTGCTCACTTCTGCCGCGGTCATCTCCTCAGACATTCGGGTAAAATCAACAATATCAGCAAACACGACACTGGCATTAACATTCCGACCACCCAGTTCACGAGCTTCTGTATCAGCTAATACTTCCTTCGCCACTTTCGGCGATACATACCGGGATAATGCCTGTTCAACAACCGCTTTATGTATCAAACCCTGAGTCATTGAGTTTAGCGAATCACTCAAAACACCAAGTTCATCATTATAATTTTTATCAAATCTTGTTTCATAATCACCACTAGCGATTCTTCGACTGGCACTGATTAATTTATAAATAGGTTTTGTGATAATTTTCGATAGAAGATAAGCCGACAATAAGCCTATTATTATCATTAGAAAAGTTGAGCCTATGATGGCTAAACGACTACTTTTCTGCGCCTCTTCGAGTACAGTTCTATCAAAGCTGACAACAACGTAACCTAATGCAACATCGTTGGAAATGGCACGCCCAATAAAACTAATGAAATTATTATCTCCAGCGCCTTCGCCCCGCCATAGAAAATAACTATTATCAGTCAGGAAAGCTTTTTCGGGCATTTTTGCAGGCACATCACCTCGAGAAAGGATTATCTCACCATCAGCAGTAACAATTTGAATTCCATGGATATTTTTTATTTTTAACGATGAAGATACTATAGATTCAATGGTAAGCTCGTCCTGGGACAGGATAGGCTCCTGAAATTGTTGAGTGATCTGAGTCGTCGTACTAATACCAAACTCATGAATTTGCTCTTCCAGAAGGCGAGATTGATTACTGGAGATAAGCGTACCCTGAGTAATCATTGAAACTACTAACAATACCGTAACAACCAGTGCCAGTTTAAAGACAATGGGCAAATAGGAGATTTCCAGTAATACTTTTTTCAGGTAATACAGCATGATACTACGCTAACAACTTAAGGGAACAAGAAGGATAAAAGCCATTCCTCTAAAAGTCTATGGTTATTGACCAGATACATCCATGGAAAGGCGATCGAAATACGTCCCATTATAATCTTGCTATCTGATTCAAATAGCCGGTTGCGCCTTTAGCAATTTTTCGATATCACCTGCCAGCATGGGCTTACCAAAATAAAAACCTTGCATATAACGGCAGCCATTTTGTAACAAAAACTCTTTTTGATGTTGTGTCTCTACTCCTTCTGCAATGACACTCAGTCCCATATTTGTTGATAGTGCAATAATCGTCTTTGAGATCATCACATCTTCTTCATCATGAGGTAGTTCACGTATAAATGATCGATCTATTTTCAGTTTATTAATGGGCAACCGTTTAAGTTGAGATAAAGATGAATAGCCAGTACCAAAGTCATCAATAGCCAGACTGATACCTAATTCTTTTATCCTGTTGAGAACTTGTATAGCAACACTGGTATCTTTCATGATTTGCCCTTCAGTCACTTCCAGCTCCAGCCACTCCGGCTGGTAATCAGTTTCTTTGAGAAGCTGTTGCACCGCTTCAACAAATCCTTCCTGATGAAGCTGCCTTATTGATAAGTTCAGTGCCAATACACCCGGCTGCAATCCATCGTTATACCAGTCAACATATTGCATCATGGTCGTTTTCATCATCCATTGATCCATTTGCACAATTAACCCTGTATCGTATGCAAAAGATAAAAACATGGCTGGCGATATCAACCCCATGGTTGGGTGCAACCACCTGACCAGAGCTTCCATTCCAACAAATCGTCCCGTTTCTGCATCTATCTGCGGCTGATAATAAACGACAAATTCTTCGTTGCTTAATGCATTACGGAAACTGGTTTCCATAGCGATGCGTTCAAAGGCTTTTTCAGTCATCACCTGCGTATAAAACTGGTAGGTATTTCGTCCATCATCCTTGGCCTGATACATCGCTGCATCTGCATTTTTAAGCAACTCATCAGGTGTCGTGCCATCTTCAGGGTAAATGGCCACGCCAACGCTAAGGGTGATATAAAAGGATTGCTCACGCAGTTCAATCGGCGCATTCATAGCATTGATCAGGTTTTGTGTGACTTCCACGACAGCATCATTATTAGCCACCTGATTTAATACAATAGAAAATTCATCACCACCCAGACGAGCCAAAGTATCCGTCTGGCGAATTTCTTTTTTCAATCTCCGTGAAACTTCTACCAGTAGCTCATCACCAACTTTATGTCCCATTGAATCATTAATACCTTTGAAATGATCAAGATCAACGAAAAGAACAGCTATTTTTGTATTATCACGCCTGGCCTGTTTGATAATCTGGTTGAGTCGGTCATTAAATAGAAATCGGTTAGGCAAATCAGTGAGTGAATCATGGTGAGCATGGTAATGAAATGTTTCTTTCTGAATTTTTAGTTCTTCCTGAATAAAACGCCGCTTTTTAATTTCAAGTGATAGTGAAATTGCATTGACCATAGAGCTGGCAAACTCCTGTTCATCTGGTGCCCACAATTTTTTTTGACCCACTGATGCATGACAGATAACACCAATCAGGTGTTCATCCTGAACAATTGGCACATCCAGGATTGAATAAATATTCAGAGGCACAAGGTGTTGATCACTAAACTCTCGGGTACGGGCATCTTTTCTGGCATCATCGGCCACCAGTATTTCGCCACTATATAGAGCCTTAAAGTATTCAGGATAGTCTTCTATGTTCCTGATAAATCCACTTTCATGCTTACCTGAATTACTGTGATACAGATCAACACAGGTCAATACGGTTTTATCATCATTGAATAACCAGATACTGACGCGTTCTACGTGCAATGCCCTTGCAGATAACTCAGTTGCTTTATGGATAGTGACTATATCATCCTGGTAATCCACCTTGGACCATTCCAGTAATGCCTGCTGATATTCCAGTTTTCTATTCAGTACATTTTGAATTTTTACAATATTTTCGTTAACCACGTCAGCCATAACAGAAATTTCATCGTGCCCGCTCACAACAATGGGTTGAGCTGTCTTTTGCTGCTGATTAAGATATTCAAAAAAGTTAAGTAGGCCATTCTGAAATGAATTTATAACTAGAGAAATCGATCTGGCAATCATTGTCCCAAATAATATACCCAGCACAATCGTCAGCGCACTCACAACAAGCAATGTTAATGCAATACTGTTACGCTGCTCTGACATATGTTCAACTGAATGTTCAGCTGAATGTATGGCGCTACTAATAACGCTATTCCCCAGCTGTTTCATTTTTGGCAGAATTTCTGTCACCAGTTGCCGATTGAGGCTGACCCAGGAAAGCATGGCATTTTCATATTTTTTTGCAGAAACCCTGAACTCTTCCAATTTTTCAAATTCGAAATCCTGATTAGACATTGATTTTAAGCGCTGCCACTCGCTCATCATAAACTGATAATCTTTTTTGAATGATTCAAATACTACATCATCTGGACTTAACCGATATTTCTTTTCATTGAGTCTTGTCACATAAGTGAATTGCCAGATATTGGAACCATTGTTAATTTTTTCAATTGTCTTCTCAGACAGCCTTTTTTTAATCTCCAGCCTTTTTGACTCAACGTATTCCTGAATCTGCAAGGTAATATATTCACCTTCAGTCCCCAAAATATTTGCCTGTATATTTAACTCTGCCAGTATCGACACACCTTTTAAATACAAATTTTTATATTCATCCGTGGATTGACGTGTTTTTTGCATATCATTGCGAAACGTATATTTCCCATCCTGCCTGTCAATCTTATTAAGTATTCGATAAATTTCATCAACATATTTAATGGCATTTTTATAGGCCTGGTTTGCTGCCTCAAAGTCATATACAGAACCATTCGCATTCAAACGATAATTTTGCTCCTCCAGTATTAATTTATTAGTGTAACGCTCTATTTCTGTGGCAAAAATCAAATCATCCAGCTCATTACGAATTATATTAAGTCCATTATTAGAAACAAAAGATAAAATCAATGCGACAACAACACTTAACAACACCAGTAGGTAAGTCTTATTTTTAATCGATAAATGATTGGCAATATTCATAACTAATATATTTTTAACACATCGTTATATAACTTGGCACGCACATCACTACAGCACGCTCACAGAAAATCACGTTCGTAATACGTTATTGTTTTTTTTACAATTAGAAGTCTCATCCCTGAATCACCATATAGAAAGCTAATAATCAGACTCATGCCTGCTTTAGTTTTTTTGATTGAATATTTCCATGACACGAGTCATCCTGTTAATCGCGTATATAACCATAACCTTGCTAGAATCAAACCTTTGAATAATAGTGGTTATTTAGCCACCTAAACCCATGTCATTTTTAGCTTTTTATCATGAAACATGAATGATCATCATGCCAATTTAAAAACCGTATTATCATACGTTGCTTTCAATCAACTCAATAGCGTTACCATCAATATCACGGCAAAACAGTGCACACCGGCCTGATTTGCTCAGAGTAAAATCAATATTGGCCTGTTCCAGCGCAGCTTTGATCTGGCTCAGGTCGGTGACCGTCATGGCCAGATGGCGGTCACGACCACCGTGACTGGGCCGGCCTGTAACCGGGTCAGGGTTGGGCAGCTCAAGCAGGTGAATCTGGCCATCGCCCACCTGCAACCACGCACCGGGATAACCCAGATCGGGGCGACTGAAGTCTTGAGTCAGTCCCAGCACACCGCAGTAGAAAGCCAAAGCCCGCCGGGTATCCGCAACGATGAAACTGACATGGTGGATGGCGGTGATGATATCGGCCAAGGTCTTTTCTCCTGTCTGAAAGTGCACTTTAGGTTATACTATGCGCCGCTCGAAGCACAGACTTTACACGAATATCGCTACACAATTACAGCACCTGCCACTATGAATCCTGATCTTTCCAAGCTACAACCCTACCCCTTCGAGAAGCTGGCTGCGTTGAAGGCGGGGTGTAACCCCCCTCAGGATTTAGCCCATATCGCACTCTCCATCGGCGAGCCCAAGCACCCCTCACCGGAAGTAGCATTGAAGCCGTTACGGGAATGCCTGGCGCTGACGAACGATTACCCGCTGACCAAAGGCGTACCCGAATTGCGGAAGGCGATTGCAAACTGGCTGCAAAACCGCTTTTCACTGCCTGCCGGTGCGATCAACATGGAGACACAGGTGATCCCCGTCAACGGCACGCGCGAAGCGTTATTCGCCTTCGCGCAGGCCGTGGTGAATAGAAGTGATGAGGCACTGGTATTGATGCCGAACCCGTTCTACCAGATTTATGAAGGCGCAGCGTTTCTGGCCGGCGCAACGCCGTATTTTTACGGCACCACCCGCCAAAACAATTACCAGCCCGATTTCGACGCCATTCCTGAAGATGTCTGGCAACGTTGTCAGTTGATTTATGTTTGCACGCCGGGTAATCCGACCGGCGCAGTTCTATCCGAAGCGGAGCTGGTCAAGCTGATCGAAAAATCACTGCAATACGATTTTGTCATCGCTTCTGATGAATGTTATTCCGAAATTTATTTTGATGGTATAAAACCCACAGGATTGCTGCAGGCCGCGGTCAATAGTGGTCACCCCGATTTCAAAAACTGCGTAGTCTTTCACAGTCTGTCGAAGCGCTCCAACCTGCCGGGGATGCGTTCGGGTTTTGTCGCCGGTGATGCCGAAATCATGAAAGCTTTTTTACTCTATCGCACCTATCACGGCTGCGCCATGCCACCAGTACATCAGATGGCCAGCATCGCAGCCTGGAACGACGAACAGCACGTTGCAGAAAACCGCCGACTGTATCAGCAGAAATTCGACGCGGTGCTGGCGATTCTCAGCCCGGTGTGCGAAGCACAAAAACCTGATGCCGGTTTTTACATCTGGCTGCATACCCATATTGATGACACTGATTTTGCCCGCCGTTTATTCGACCAGAAAAACGTCACGGTGTTACCCGGCAGTTATTTATCGCGTACAGTGGATGGCCAGAACCCCGGCAACCATCATGTACGCATGGCACTGGTCGCTCCCTACGATGAATGCATCGATGCGGCCCATAGAATTAAACAATTTATCGAAACCTTATAAGCTATTTCTGGAGAGCACGATGGACAATTTGAAAAACATAATTGAAGAAGCCTTTGAACGCAGAGCCGAGATCACTCCACGCAATGTTGAAACGCATGTATCCGATGCGGTTAACGAATGCATTGCCCTGCTCGACTCAGGGCAGCAACGTGTGGCCGAAAAGAAAGACGGTGACTGGGTGGTCAACGAATGGTTGAAAAAAGCCGTGCTGCTTTCTTTCCGCATCAACGACAACGAATTTATCAAGGGTGGTTTCACCAACTACTACGATAAGGTCGATTCCAAGTTCGCCAATCACAACATCCGTGATTTCCGCGAATCTGGCGTGCGCGTAGTACCACCAGCGACTGCCCGCATCGGTTCCTACATCGCACCCAGTGTTGTGTTGATGCCATCTTATGTAAACATCGGCGCTTACGTTGATACCGGCACCATGGTCGATACCTGGGCGACAGTAGGATCATGTGCGCAGATCGGTAAAAACGTGCATCTTTCCGGCGGCGTTGGCATCGGCGGCGTTCTGGAGCCACTACAGGCAGCTCCAACCATCATTGAAGACAACTGTTTCATCGGCGCACGTTCAGAAGTCGTTGAAGGCGTGATCGTGGAAGAAGGCTCGGTGATTTCCATGGGCGTATACATCGGCCAGAGCACCAAAATCTTTAACCGTATGACCGGCGAAATCACCTACGGTCGCATCCCTGCAGGCTCAGTCGTGGTCTCTGGCAATCTGCCCTCCAAAGACGGCACTTACAGCCTGTACTGCGCTGTAATCGTTAAGCAGGTTGATGAAAAGACACGCGGTAAAGTAGGTTTGAACGAACTGCTTAGGGATATAGACTAAGTTTCACCGCAAAGGCGCAGAGTAAAAAACAATATAGGTTTTCTCTGCGCCTCCGTGTCACTGCGGTAAAAGCACTTAAGGTTTTTTTAGAATGACAAAGATGTACGGCATTCCCAACTGCGACACCATCAAAAAAGCACGTAAATGGCTTGAAGCCAATGGCGTGGATTATGAGTTTCACGACTATAAAAAAGCAGGCGTGCCAGAAAAAGAACTCAATCAGTGGCTCAAAAAAGTTGGTTGGGAAGTATTATTAAATCGCCGCGGCACTACCTGGCGAAAACTGGACGATGTCGTCAAGAACAACATCGATGAAGCCTCAGCCGTCAAACTTATGCATGACAATCCCAGCATAATAAAACGTCCAGTACTCGAATATGGCAAAGCTATACTGGTCGGCTTCGACGAAGGCGCATACAGAGAAGCATTTGGTAAATAACCGAAGACTAGAATCTTATTCACTGCAGAAGCGCTGAGTAAAAAAACATAAAGGTTTTCTCTGCGCCTCCGTGCCTCTGCGGTGAAAGTTTTTAGTTTTTAGCCTTTAACCGCCCAGTATATGCAACTGTTCAACAATTGGATCAGTAATATGTTTGATCTTTTTGCGCATCATGGTGCCGATAGCATCGGTCTGGGAAAACACCGGGTTGAGCAATTTCACGCTCAGGCATGACAGCACTAACATCGCCTGAAGTTTATCCTTCATCTCAGGCATAACATTCAGCACCGCTTTTAAAGCTTCATCTTCAGTTCTTTCACAGATACAGGCTGTTTGGGTACAAATCGCAACGATATCATCATTAGCAAAAACATCAGGCCTGATCGCATCAAAATAAATGGCAATAGCATTTAACAGTGACTCAACCACTTGCTGGTTGCCGGGTTTCTTCAGCGCCACTTCGGCAATTTCTACAAACGCCTGGCCGGTGCCACTCAATATTCGTTTGAGCATTAATGCATAGGGATTATTATCGGCGATCAACCCTTGCAGGCGTTCGATCACAGGCACGTAAGAAACATTCGAACTTGTCTCGACAGGAAGATCATCCGGTAAAGCGTGCAAAAAACCAACATAGAGATTGCGTTTAGTTTTTGCCTTGTTCCACAACGCCAGCTTTTCTTCTTCACTAATCAGTCCCGGCTGCAATACCAGACGAACTGAATCAATCATGACATGCGGGTCTTCCTCAAAGGGCAAAAACTCAATTAAAAAATCAGCCAGCACCGGCCCTGTCTTGCCCTGTACAACCGCTTTTTTCTCCAGCATACGCCGGGCATTATCCGCTGTCGGCATCGCCCACCAGGCGCGCCCAGCCAGCTCGTCGGTCAAGCCCGGCGCATAGACCGCGGCCACTATTGCTTCTGATTCACCGAGCAACAGCAACTGCTGCAGGCTTTCATCACGCGCCTGCCCCATGCGCGTCCAGCGTTTCAAAAACACCGGGTAACCGCCGGGCGAACCCATAACGTGCGTCGAGAACAAGGCCTTTACTTCTTTCAGATATTTTTCATCCTTGCAATTCGGATTCAAAACAACTTTAGCCTCACCTCTTTCGGTGAGCGCATGTACGATCATTTTAGATTCATCAATGCGCACCGCCTGCAGCTTTTGCGCAAGCAAAACATTGAGACGTAGATTGTCTTCGGCGGAGAGTTCCATAATTTTAATTCAGTTGTATACGCTGACCAAACGGCACTTTAGTTTTGCCTTTCACTAACCATGTCACAGGAAAAGCCGGTTCAACGTCGGGGAACACACCATCGGCATCGGTGAAATAAATCAGCATATCCGGGGCCTTGTCCTGATCTTCTGCCCAGGCAAATACCGGCTTGAAACTGGTACCACCACCGCCGCGAATTTCAACATCAAACTTGAATTCGTCCCACGGTGCAAATGTCCATGGGCAACCGTAGTTCAAATCCGAATCGCAGGTCAGCAAGGTAATGCCGGCGCGCACCTGACTTTTAATGGCGTCAATCTCGGTAATAAATTCCTGAATCTCTTCCGCCGAAATAGAGCCGCTGGTATCGACGGCAACCACGATATTAGTTTCGCTGCTGCGCAGACTGGGATACACCGCCGGGTCGCCACGACGACTGGATGGCCGTGAATAGCTATAGTCATCCCTGGCGGTCGCCGACATATATCGCGCCAGCAACATGCGCCACGGTAATTTAGGCTGCAATAGATGATCAACCATGCGCGCCATATCGCCTTCCAGTTTGCCGGACTGCAAAGCCTGTTGCGCAGCGCCTGCTAAACGCTGCTGCCACTGCACGCTTAAGTCTTCCAGTTCCTGCGGTGACATTTCAGGCGGCCGATTAGAACCTGTTTGACCACCCTCTTTCGACGATTCGTTTTTATTGCCCTTGCCATCCTGCTTGTCATTTTTTTTACGCTCGTTTTCTCCACCGCCATCGCTGCTTTCCGGCGTCTCATTCTCACCGTCTTCAGAACTATCGTCCTTGTTCTGCTCAAGGTCACGCTCACCACCGTTGTCATTATCTTCAAGACAGGGATAGATTTCCTCGGCGGTCATGCCTTCGTATTCACGCAGATGCATTGCATCCGGCGTCGGCTTCAGACCATCATTGATCAACATGGGATTGACCGCGTAATCACAGGCCAGCTCCCAGCGATATTTTATGCGATGACCTTTGCGATAAAAATGCGACAACGCGCAATGCAGTGCTTCGTGCGATAAAGCAAACTGAGTCTGTTCCGAATCGAGCGCATCAATATAATCGCTGTTATAAAAAAAAGTTTTACCATCACTGAATGTAGTTTCACACCAGGACGAATCGGCAGGCACCATCGGCAGACGTAAAACCAGCGCGCCCAGAAAGGGTTTATCCAGAATCAAACGTGTTCTGGCAGTGGCGAGTTTGGTTTCAACGTCGGGGTAATTCATTTTTAAAACTCTAAGACATTCACCACAGACAAATTTAACTGCGGTTAAATGTTTTTAATACAACATTATATCCGCGATCTTGTCGGCCCACGCTGCAAACTCCGGCACGGCAAAAATATCCTGCCCTACTGCACGATGCATGTCAGATACCATCATCACGCCCATTTCACGTTGTGGAAAACGACTGGCGTATTTGAGTATATTGCCGTGCACGGTCATGGCATCATCGGTTTCCTTGGCGCGAATCGCGCGTCCAACCAGTGCGGTGGCAACGGCGTACTGTAAATCGATTTCTTTGGGCGCGGCAACATCTTCACCTTTAACAATCGCATCGAGGTCGGGCATCTGGTCGAGGCTATCGACGAAGGCTTTGATTTCGATACCGGCGGCTTTGCCAACGCAGGCCTGTAGTGCGCCCAGCAGTAAATTATTGGACTCATCGAATTTCTGCAGCGCGCGGTGGGCGAATTCCCACGAACGTGGCGACGGGAAAGCGACCGGGTTCTGCGCCGCATCAAATTCAAACAACAGGTCCTGGCGGAAACGCAAAAAAGCAATGATGCGCTCATCAATGCCGTTGGCATACGCCCAGGCCACCCAGTCATCGAGATTAATTTCAACTTCGTAATGCGAGAATCGGTTCGCCAGCGGTGCCGGCATGCTGTAGGTCACACCGCGATCACCCTGACGATTACCCGCCGCGATAATCGCCCATCCTTCGGGCACTTCGTATTCGCCCAGCTTGCGGTCGAGAATCAGCTGATAAGCGGCAGCAGAGACGCTCGGTGGCGCTGAAGTGATTTCATCAAGAAACAGGATGCCGCTGTTGCCGTGACGCTTCAGGTTAGGCAGCATCGAGGGCACTGCCCACTCGACAAATTCATCGACACGAAAAGGAATGCCACGAAGATCGCTCGGCTCCATCTGCGACAGGCGTATATCGATCAACGGTACATTATGGCGCTCGGCAATCTGTGCCACCATCTGTGATTTACCCACCCCGGGCGCACCCCACAGCATCACCGGAGTGTGGTGGCCGGTGTCTGCGCTGGAGAATTCTTTTTCAATGACTGTTAATAAATGAGCTGGACGCATAGTAAATTAATTTTTTTAAATATTTAGCACGAGTGCTTTGAACGATGTAGATTTTTTGTCAGGGCAAGGCAAAAATCGTCGAAAAAGCGGAGTTTACACATAGTTTGTCGCTTCGCGACCCCGCATTTTGAGGGTTTTTAACGCAGCCATGACGAAAAAGATGCTTCGAGCAATGCGCTCGCTACTTATCAAAACCGGCGAGTTTGTAGAGGCGCTTCGCTTCATCGGGGTCTTTTGCAACGCCCTTGCCCTCTTCGTACATCATTGCCAGCGTGGTCAGCGAGCCCATCAGGCCCTGCTCAGCCGCCTTTTCAAACCACTTCACCGCTTGCTCACCGCTCTGCTCGATGCATTCACCTTCCATGTACATGAAACCCAGACCGTGCTGCGCCACCGCGTGGCCCTGCTCAGCCGCGGCTTTCATGTATTCAAACGCTTTCTGCTCATTGACCACGGTGCCCAGACCATTCTGAAACATAATCGCACAACGGTGCTGTGCTTCCGCATCACCCGCATCAGCCACCTGCCTCAGAAAGACCATGGCCTGAGCAAAGTTCTTCGCTTCAAAAGCTGCTATACCGCTAGAAAAAGCCATACTGGCTTCATTCATTTCATTATTCGCGTCACTGGACATCAGTTTCCCCATTCAAATATCATTCGAAATATCTAATATGTGGCGCATGCTACAAAATACAAGCTTTAATGAGAATATCTATCATTGGGAGTATTGCTTATATGCTAGCCCAGCCCTCCCGAAAGGGATATAAACAGAACTTTTACCCGACCGCCTGAATAAGTTATAATCTGCGCCCATTGTTGGTGACTAAGTATCAGGAAATAGATTCCAGTTTTACGCAAGTCATCGTTTAGTCGTGATGAATATAGAAAATTAACCGAGGATTTATCAATGAATCAAGAATACTACAATGCTGTTACCAAGATGGAAGAAGCTGGCGTTGATCCAGATTACATCTGTGGATGGGAAGGCGGTTACGTGTTGAACCCACCACGTGAAGAGCAACGTGTGACTGACGCTTATGAAGCCGGTTACGAAGATGGTAAAGAAAGAAACGCTGATAACTTCAGTGCCTGGGCTAAATAAGCTTAAGCGACTGAAATAGAAGCAGAAAAAAGCCGGTGTTGCAAAACACCGGCTTTTTTTATGTCTGGCTTTCACTTGAGCATTGCTTAAATCAGGTTCCGCGCCACCTTCTTGAAGGTCTTCAGCGCGTCGGGGATCTCGATATCCATAATCTGGTCGGTGACCCATTTTTTGTCTTTCTCGCCCATCACCTCGGTGACGTGCTGGCCGCAGCGCCTTCTCATCTGGAAACCAGGCTCATTTCCGTCGTAAGCAAAAGAAGAATATTCATTCATGCGCTCATTCAGTAGCTGAATGAACTCGGCTTTGTAGTCCTTCTTCTCGTCATTCACATCGAGGCGGTTGTCGTGCATGGTTTTGGCCAGATTCAACGCCAGCGCGGTAATCAGATCCCGGCGCCTGTCTTCTGAATACTCTTTCTCAGAGGTCATACGATCGACCACGTGCACGAAAAAGCCCAGCAGTTCGGCAACCACGTCCAGACGCTGGTTGTAGGTGTCGGTCTGGAAGCCTTCGTTTTCCAGATGTAATACGTTCGCACCGGCAATACGCCACAGGTTGAAACCCAGAGCACTGCCGACCTCCTCGGCACTGCGCTCACGAGTTTTATCATTCCACGTACTTTTTACCCTGATTTTCACGATAAGCCTCTTAAAAAATCGCCTTATAAAACCCGTAAACTACGGGTGTAAGCATTGCTGGCGAATAGTATACTGTTTTACTAAGGAATTAACCGGCCGATTACAGGTTTATTGCTCAAAAATGATGAACACTGACTACACAAACCTACAGCAACACGTGCAGAACAACTGCCATATTTCGGACGCCCGATATGCCGGCAATTATACGCTGTGCATCTATCTGCTGAAAATGCGTGAATATTACCGCTGGGAAAAAGCCTACACCTACAATCAGGCACTTTCTACCGACGAGGTTGGCGACTGGCTGACGCGGCGTGAAAATCTCTGGGACGAGATAGAAAACAATGATTATGCGCGTATTGAATTAGACAGCCGCCTTTACGACCCTTTTGACGCACAGACCATCAATACCAAGTTACTGCCACAAGGCCTGGTTTACAGCGCGGGTATCGGCCAGAAAGACAAACCACATTTCTTTCTGGCGCAGCTGGAACGTGAAGAAAACCATCATGGCTATCAGATTCTCGTGTCGGGCAAGGAATACGCCCGCGATCTGACTTCACCGCCGGCGATGAGTCAGGGCAAAACCATCTTCATCCGGCGCGAATCATTCCAGCGCATGATCTGGGAAAAAATTGAAACCTGGCGCTGGAACAAGCCAGAAAATGCTATGGCTGCAGCCATGCGTAGCTATGACTTTGAACATGAACTGGAAAACTCGCTGGAAGCCATGACTAACAATGAACTGGAATCCGCGATACTGCATGAAATCGGCGAGATTAAAGCCGGAGAGCAATTACAGGGCTGGGGTGAGATGATGCAGGACATCAGCTTTACTCCAGCGGAGATTATGGCACGTGCGGTGCGTGACCACCTGGCTGATGCCCTCTCCACCCTGCCCGCGCTGATCGAACAGAATAACCAGGCCTCTATCCATTTTTATTTTGGTAATTTGACCAATATGCGCAAACATATTTTTCCATCCTTACAGGCAGCCTACCAGCAGTGGCAGACCTCGAACGACATCAGCCCGCTAAAACAGGCCGTAAAAAATAGCCTGGGTCACTGGCAAAACATTGCAACTCTAATGCTCAGCCTGCACAATCGGCATCAGGAAAAATGCAGCCTGCACATTGAAGCACTCATCAACGCCAACCACCTTTAAACTTAATAATCGTTATGCAAACTGAAACTGGGAAAACCCCGCTTAAAACCATTCACGAAGTCAAAGCCGGCACTTTTATTTTCGAAAAGAAAGATGCACTACCCAAAGACGTGTGCGCAGAAATGATTCGCCGCTTCGAAGCCAGCGAAGACGAACAGTACGAAGGCCGCATCGGTCAAACCGCTGCCAAAGAAAACAATATCAAAAAAACCACCGATCTGGTCACCAGCGGCAAGGAGAAATGGAAAGACCTCGACCGCGAACTGTTTCGCTCACTCAGTATAGCGATACAGGAATTTCGCGAGACCTTCCCTTTTTTCAAAGGCCCGTTCAAGGACATGGGCTACAACATGCAGCGTTATAAAGAAGGCGAGTTTTATCACTGGCACATCGACAGCGGCAGCCACGAATTCAGCCAGCGCCAACTGGTCGCTCTCTGGTACCTCAACGATGTCGAAGGTCCTGGCGGTGAAACCGAATTTGCCTTGCAGAAATTAAAAGTCACCCCAGAGGCCGGTAAACTGGTTTTGTTTCCACCGTTCTGGACACATGAACATAGAGCAGTCACGGTTGAGAAAGGCGTTAAATACATCGCTACTACCTGGGTCGTGTTTGCATGATTTTTTGGCAATGCCAATAACAATCAAACAACCCAAAACCGAAAAGGAATTTGACGCCTATTACGACTTACGCTGGCGGGTACTGCGCGAACCGTGGAATCAGCCACAAGGTTCTGAAAAAGACGAACTGGAAAATGACAGTTTCCATATTATGGTTTGCGGCGAAAACAACAACGTGATTGGTGTTGGACGCTTGCACTTTAACAATAAAAAAGAAGCACAGATTCGCTATATGGCGGTTGATCCCGAATACACAAACAAAGGTTTTGGGAAATTAATTCTCGGAGCACTCGAAGAAAAGGCGGAACAGGAACAATGTGAAGTTATCGTGCTGGACGCACGTGAAAATGCGATTGGATTTTATGAAAAAAATAATTATAAATTACTGAAAAAAAATCATTTGTTATTTGGCACTATTCAACATTACAGAATGAGAAAAACAATCATATAAAAATCATGGCCATAAAACCTCATCTATACCTGCTCATGTCGGCGCTGTTTTTCTCCAGCCCACAAACACATGCTGACGATCTGAATATTGCGGTGGCGAGCAACTTCAGCCATGCCCTGCACTCGCTAGCTGAAGATTTTGAATCGAAGACCGGTCATCGGCTTCGCATTAGCAGCGCCTCGACCGGCAAGCTTTATACTCAAATCAACCACGGCGCACCATTTGATATATTCCTGGCGGCTGACGAACACAGACCTGAGCGGCTGATTGCTGGAGGCAAGGCCAGCACAGAGTTTTCGCTAACCTACGCGATGGGCAAACTGGTGTTTATTTCGAATATCGCGGGAGAAAAAAACTGCTTTGATGTGCTCGATAGCACGGCATTAAAACGCCTCGCTATCGCCAATCCACAAACCGCGCCTTATGGCCTGGCTGCGCAGCAGACGCTGGAAAAATTGCAGCGCTGGCAAAGCACCAAAGCCAAGCTTGTCATGGGTGAAAATATTGCGCAGACGCTGCAGTTTGTTGCCACCGGTAATGCCAGTGCCGGGTTTGTCGCACAGTCCATGTTGCATCAAGGCAGTAAAATTAATCTCGCCTGCGAATGGCCAGTGCATGCAGACATGCACGAAGCGATCAACCAAAAAATGCTAGTATTAGAGAGCGCGTCGAAGAAACCTGCGGCCAGAGCATTCTGGCAGTATATGCAAAGCGAAGATGCCAGAACAATCATAAAAAATAGCGGCTATGATGTGCCGTAAATAACAAAACGCACTGGATAATAAAAATCGAACTTATGGATTTATTTCCCGGCTCTGGCCCTCTACTGCTGACTATCAAACTGGCGTCGATCACGACGCTGATTTTACTCATCATTGGCACACCGGTGGCATGGTGGCTGAGCAATACTCGCCTTAAAATTAAACCTTTGATAGAAACCATTGTCGCCTTGCCCATCGTACTACCGCCGACGGTGATGGGCTTTTATCTGCTGATTTTATTAAGCCCGCAAAGCGCTATTGGCAGCTGGTGGTTTAAACTCACCGGCGAAACGCTCACTTTCAATTTCACTGGGCTGGTTATTGCCTCGGTGTTATATAGTTTTCCTTTTGTCGTGCAGCCGCTGCAAAGTGCTTTCGAAAGCGTAGGTCGCGATTTAATGGAAGCCGCGTACACGCTAGGCGCCAAACCTCTAGATGCTTTTTTCAGTATTGCCATGCCGCTAGCGAAACGTGGTTTTCTCACCGCAAGTGTACTGGGATTTGCGCACACGCTGGGCGAGTTCGGTGTGGTGTTGATGGTTGGTGGCAACATACCGGGAGAAACCCGCGTCATCTCCATCGCCATATACGATCACGTTGAAATGCTCGAATACACTCAAGCGCATATGCTCTCAGCTATGCTGTTAGGCTTTGCTTTTCTGGCCATGTTACTGATGTACACGGTTAACCATCAACAGGCGCGGCACTCATGAACAAGGCCGGTCACTGCGCCATCAAATTGCAGCGTAAAGCATTTGCTATCGATGTCGAATTCGATATTCCATCCCGAGGTGTACTGGGTATTTTTGGTCATTCCGGCTCGGGTAAAACTACCCTGCTCCGATGTCTTGCCGGGCTGGAAAAAGATGTTCAAGGTCAGATTGAATTCAACTCGCAAACCTGGCTGAGCCAGTCACAAAACTTATCCAGCCAGAGCCGAAACATTGGTTATATTTTTCAGGAAGATCGATTGTTCCCACATTTAAACGTGCGACAAAATCTTGACTACGGCAGCACACGAAATACAGCGAACAACTCTGCCCCGCTGGATCGTGAACATCTGTTCAAACTGCTCAACATCGGACATCTACTCGACAGAAAACCGCGACAACTTTCTGGTGGTGAAAAACAACGCGTTGCCATTGGCCGTGCCCTACTGAAAAATCCGCAGATCATGCTGCTCGACGAACCACTGGCTTCACTGGATAAAAAACGTAAACAGGAAATTTTACCTTTCCTCAGCCGCCTGCACCGTGAACTCAGCATCCCCATGCTCTACGTCAGCCACAGCATGGAAGAGGTTTCACTACTGTGCGATCACATCATCGTTATGGAACAGGGTCGAATTCAGTTCAACGGTCGTTTGCACGAGGCACTGGTCTCACCCGAATCACCATTAACAAAAGCAGATGATGCCGCGGCTGTGCTCGATGGTATTGTCACCAAACAGGAAAAAGAATTTCAGCTTTCAACCATACAAACGGCTAACGGCAACAATATAGTAGTCCCGGGTGATACAGAAGTTGGCCAGCCAGTACGTGTACGCATTCAGTCAAGCAATATTAGCCTGTGTAAAACAGCCGTGACCAATAGCAGTATTCTCAATATTATCGAAGGCACTATCTCGGCCATTGTTGATAAAAGTGGGTCACATGTTCTATTACAGATCAACAGCCGAAATGACTTGCTGTTAGCCCGAATCACAAAAAAATCGTATCAACAATTAGAACTCAGTATTGACCAGACAATATTTATGCAGATAAAAGCGGTTGCAATTCACGGCGCTTAAAATACTGTGATCTTGTATTTGAAAATCAGTACCACTAACTAAAAGATCGGCCCTAGCGGTTTGTTATTAGTTTCAGCCCCTATAATGATATCGGTTTCATTCATGTCACCAGTAATATCGATATTCACGCCACGCACTCCGGGCATCGTTTTCAATATATAAGCGGCCATCAACATCAGTAACTTTTCATTATCAACCTCAATGGCAGTAAGTATTTTATCTGCCGCAATCTGACAACGCTGCTCAGCATTAGGATAATCAACCCAGTCACGGCTCATTTGCCAGCCTTTATCCATATCTGCATTCATCTGATCAAAGAAATCGGAGGCTTCTGTTAAAATTTCTTCCGGTACATCAAAAGCATTAGTGCGGCCATCAACGATGATATTAAGTTTCATACGGCTAAATCCTGTGTAATTCCTGCTAACATTGGCCAAATTATACTTCAACTGAGATAAACAAATGCTACTCACTTTACCGGGTGTTTTAAACAAAGAAGAACTGGCTGTAGTACACGATCTACTCTCGCGTGGAAATTTTATCGATGGCAAACTCAGTGCAGGTGAAGAAGCAATTCGCGTTAAAAACAACCAGGAATTAAACGCCAGCGATCAGGTCATCCAGCCCCTGAACAATCTGGTTATGGGTAAACTGATCAAGCATCCAACTTACCTCGCCGCCGCGTTCCCCCTCAAGATTGCCGCACCCTTTTACGCCAAGTATGGCAAGGGTATGACTTATGGCAACCACGTTGATGACCCGATCATGGGGCCAGTGGGACAGCGCTATCGCACTGACTTGTCGATTACCGTGTTTCTAAATGAACCAGAAGATTACGAAGGTGGTGAACTGGTAATACAAACACCATTTGGTGAACAGAAAGCCAAACTCGAAGCCGGCAGTGCCATTATGTATCCCTCTGGTAGCACACACCGCGTGGCTGAAGTCACCAGTGGTGAGCGCATTGTTGCCGTCACCTGGCTACAGAGCATGGTTAAAGATCCAGCTAAGCGCGAGCTACTTTATAAATTATCGCAGGCTCGTGATATTTTAATCGACAAATCAAACGCCAACGAAGAAACGGAACTGGTAAGCAATAGTTACATTAATCTGGTTCGAATGTGGTCTGACACTTAAACAGGCACAAAAAAAACCGCACCACGCTTAAAGCATGATGCGGTTTTTTTACTCTACAGCCGAAGAAAAACTTCAGCTACAGGATTCTAGCGTTCTGAACCCGCTTCTTTATGAGCAAGATCAACCACTTCCATAGCCAGATCTCTGTATTTTTGACGGTAACCGTCTAATTCAGAACCAGCTTCAGGAGTGAAGTATTCTTCCTGTCTTACACCGCTAGCACGCTCTTTTTCCATAAATTTCTTCTGCATTGCCAGCATTTCTTTAATTTTATCTGTTTTTGCGCTCATAACTTTATACCTTTGTTGAACAGCCAACTAATATCAGCCTTCTTGTCGTGGCCGAATTCTAGCATTGACCAGAAAACAACCCCTATACCCCATATGGGTAAGAAATTAATAACCACCTTTACGGGTGCTCTGTGGACACCCACCGATTTTCAGGCCCTGTTTTGAAGGCATACCGGGGAACATTTCGTACATTTCTTTGGAAGTTACTTTACGATTCCATTTCTTGCTCATGGCTTTCAGAATGCCACGCTCGTTAGGCTCATCACCGGCCAAAGTTTCTTCGCGGACATAATTAACAACGTCCCATTGATCCTGAGTTGGCTCGATGCCTTCTTCAGCGAACAACTCTTTAGCTATCTCTTCATTCCAGTCGTTTGCATTGACCAGGTAGCCATTTTCTGTTCTTTCAATTGATTCAAGTGCCATAATATTCTCACCTTTTATCTATTCTTTATATGAAATGCCTAAAAATTGAAGGCCGAATGTTAAAGCAGATAAAATCAAGTTTCCACCTGCTCAAAAGGGATATCTATTTCGACCCGGTCTAGGTTCCTGAAAAATGAGATTTATCTTCAGTTTCACCAACCGCTTTTATGCCTTTATGAGGCATAAAAATACCACAACCCAAATGCCGATGTTCGCCGATACCCTGCTCCTGCAAGGCAATGGATGCCTGTTTATCCATATCGGCGACCATGACACTACGTGTTTCAATTTTTTTATCCGGGGTATGGATAATATGACCGATACCACACAACATTTTTCTCAGTTTTATATCCCGTTTGGCCAGCTCTTCAACCACCCACTCCATAAAACCATCTTCATCCATACCCTCAGGAACGGCCACATAACGTGAAAATAGTGTACCCAGAGGGCTTAATGGTTTTTCTGTAACGGCACCAATCTCCAGCTCATAACCGGCAATATCTATTTTTTGACCCGTCAGCGCCATCATCTCTTCGACCCGGGTTTTAGGCACTCGCAGATTCATCCGTGTGCGTTGCGACAAATGCATCAACTCGCCATCAGGTGGACGCTCCCAGCCATTGCCCGAGGTCGCCCCGTGTATTTGATGAATACCCACTTCTGGCTCTTCTCTCAGCCAGGGCAAGATTTCGTACAGCGCCTGAGTCAATTCCCAGGCATGCATGGTTGGTAACTGTTTGCATTTAATTTTGAATGACAGATCAACTGTATTATCGACCTGCACAAATTCAGTTTTTTTATCGTCGTCTTCCCAGATCATTGTAAAACCTTATTCCTGTCTGGCAGTAAAAGCCGCTTCCAGCTTGTCCTGCCAATCTTTAGGCGTATCAGAATAAGGGGGCTTTACATCCATTTGAAAAAACAGCTCACCCTGTTTCGCTCGTTTGGCCAATTCTTTTTTCAGGTCTTCAAAGCTTTCCAGATCATGTCTTTCCAGCATTACTTCACTCAACCAAAGCATTCTATATTCCTCTTTCTATTAAACCTGTTGCAGCAGGCCGGTTCCGGCAATTCGATCATAATACCTTGCCCTGTACATTAAGCGCTGCTGCGTATCACTATCTTCAAAACCGCTACGATTATGCAGGATGTTGTTACAAATAATACCCTGACCCGCATTCAATCGATGCTGAATGGTGATGGTCTCGTCGGCCAGCCATTCATTAATTCGTTTGACCGCCTGATGCGTCAGAAGATCATCGCGCCATTCAATATTCCTCTTGCGCGCCGAATAGCGCATGTGCAGACTACCCGTCGTCTTATCCACCGAGAATACCGGGCCTGTACTTGCACTACGTATTTCTACACCATCCTCGATATTAGAAGGAATGGTCATTGCCTGCGGGTGCATCAAGGCTTCAATCCAGGCGGGGTTCTCGTCACGCATGTAGATATACAACATTTCATGATCAAGCAGCTGATTAACACCACCTTCTGCTGCCGCACTCACACAGTGCATAATAATCGTATGAATTTGCCTGTCTGCCGTATTGTAATAACCATCGGTATGCCAGCTCAGCGGTTTATTGGTATATGGAATATACTGATTCCCCTGTTGCGGCCGCACCTGCAGACTACTGACGCTGTCTTCATCCGCACGTAAATTACCATCCAGTGACACCAGGCCCAGCTGACGCCCTATCTGATGCACTAGAGTTTTATCCTGCTGCGAAGAATCACGTAATTGATAAATGACCAAACCCAAAACAGCACACCGGTCCTTAATACCCATAATCTCTTCTACCTGAAGGGAATATGGGTTCTCAATCTCAACTTTCAATGCTTCCACATCTTCGGGCAGGGCATTTAATTTATTGTGACGCCAGTTTTCATAATCACTGGAGCAGGACAAATCAAAAACCTTCTCCGGGTCATACGGCTTACCATCGAAGTTGTCTATATTGAGATCTGTCATACTCTGCACAGTGCCATTAAAATTAGCGAAGAAGAATGGCGATATTCCATCCAGAAAACAATATCACTTAAGGGCATACCATTAATTTGCTGAACACCCTGTTATTTACTCATTAATATACATTGGTATATAAGCTTAAATACAAGTAATAGATTCATATCAACCAAAGCCAACCAATGTTCAGTATCATATTGGTTTCGACATTAACGTCTACAGCAATAACAAGGAAATTAAAAACACTCTATCCCTTTAGGGGTAAAGCAGAACGCCTCCCCCCCCCCAAGGGTAGGATTCTACACAGGCCTGCCTACCCCTAGACTCTCGTTCCATAATTTTCCATGGAGCTGTAAAAAACAGTAACCATGTGGATATTGAGAACAATTTGAATTGGGAATAGAATTAGCACCCCGATTTAGACCAAAAATACAGGCTTCGATCATAAGATCGGCGCAACGACGGTACAACAGGAGACAATCCATGGCCAAAAAGATATACGAAACACCAATGCTGGACGTCCTTGAAGAAGGACCATGGCCCAGTTTTATTTCTGGTATCAAGAAACTTCGTGACGAACATCCAGATGAACGCATCCAGAACGTAACAAGCAGTCTTCTTGGCCAGCTTGAGCATTCTTACGAAACTCGTAAAGGTTACTGGAAAGGCGGTACTGTATCTGTATTTGGTTATGGTGGTGGTATCATTCCTCGTTTCTCAGAAGTAGCTTCTGCTTTCCCTGAGTCAAAAGAATTCCATACCATTCGTGTTCAACCACCTGCTGGTAACCACTACACCACAGCTATGTTGCGCCAGTTAGGCGACAGCTGGGAAAAATGGGGTTCAGGCCTGCAAACATTCCACGGCCAGACTGGTAACATTATGTTTATCGGTACTGATACAGAGAACACACAACACTTCTTTGATGAAATCAATGAATATGGCTGGGATCTTGGTGGTGCAGGCCCATGTGTACGTACTGCAATGTCCTGTGTAGGCGCTTCACGTTGTGAAATGTCTAACTGTAACGAGCACGGCATTCACCGCCATCTGGTCAACAACTTCACTGATGATGTTCACCGCCCTGCTCTGCCTTACAAATTCAAATTTAAAGTTTCAGGTTGCCCTAATGACTGCCAGAACGCGATCGAGCGTGCTGATATGGCTGTTATCGGTACATGGCGCGATGAAATGAAAGTTGACCAGGAAGCGATCAAAGCTTATATGGGCACTAAAGGCCGTCAGTACATCAATGACAACGTTATTACTCGTTGTCCAACCAATGCACTGACTTTGAACGACGACGACACACTGACTGTTGATAATCACAACTGTGTTCGTTGCATGCACTGCCTGAACGTTCTGCCTAAAGCTCTTCACCCCGGTGATGACAAAGGCGTTACCATCCTGATCGGCGGCAAACGTACACTGAAAATCGGCGACATGATGGGTACCGTAGTTATTCCATTCAAAAAACTGGAAACAGAAGAAGATTACGAAAGCCTGGTTGAGTTAGCTGAAGAAATTATTGATTTCTGGGCTGAAAATGGTCTCGAGCATGAGCGTTGTGGTGAAATGATCGAACGTATCGGCCTGGTTAACTTCCTTGAAGGCGTTGATTTTGATCTGGAAGTTGATCCAAACATGGTCAGCAACCCACGTCAAAGCTCATACATCCGCATGGATGGCTGGGATGATGAAGCTGTTAAGTGGTTCGAACGCAAACAAGAAGCTGCTAACGCGTAATCTAAACAATTAATTAACACGGAGGGGGTAAACGCCCCCTCTAAATAACATATTTAGAAATTATTTGAGGAATAACCATGAGTGATAAACCTCGTTCACCGATTGAATCTGGATGTCCTGACGCATTCCAGTACATGCACCCAGTAATGCGCAAAAACTATGGCGCATGGAAATATCATGAGCATCCAAAACCAGGTGTACTCCGCCACGTAGCTTATAGCGGCGACGAAATCTGGACTGTACGTGTTGGTACACAGCGTATTCTTGATATCTTCTCTTTACGCAAAATTTGTGACATTGGTGATGAATTTGCAGATGGTTACATTCACTTTACTATCCGTAGTAACGTTGAATACATGGTATCTGATGCTTCTAAAGTTGAGCCGCTGATCAAAGCGATCACCGATGCTGGCTTCATTGTAGGTGGTACACAGAACTCTGTTGCCATGATGTCACATACACAGGGCTGGTTGCATTGCGACATTCCTGGTACTGATGCATCTGGTGTTGTTAAGTCAATGATGGATGAGCTAATCGATGAATTCCGTAATGCTGACATGCCAAACCGCGTGCACATTACTACTTCTTGCTGCCAGATTAACTGTGGTGGTCAGGGCGATATCGCAATTAACATTCAGCACACTAAACCGCCTAAGATCAACCATGACCTGGTATCTAACGTCTGTGAGCGTCCAACGGTTGTTGCGCGTTGCCCAGTTGCAGCGATTCGTCCTGCTATGGTTAACGGCAAACCTACACTGGAAGTTGATGAGAAAAAATGTATTTGCTGTGGCGCGTGTTTCCCTCCTTGCCCTCCAATGCAGATCAACGATGCTGAGCATTCTAAATTAGCTGTTTGGGTTGGTGGTAATCACTCAAATGCACGTAGCAAACCTACTTTCCAGAAACTGGTTGCTGCCGGTATTCCAAACAACCCACCACGCTGGCCAGAAGCGACTGCTATTGTTAAGCAAATTCTTAAAGCTTATAAAGCAGACGCGAAAGACTGGGAACGTATGAATGACTGGATTGAGCGTATCGGCTGGCCACGTTTCTTCGAGAAAACAGGTCTTCCGTTCACCAAATACCATATTGATAACTGGCGCGGTGCACGAAACAGCTTAAATGCATCTACCCATATTCGTTTCTAAGGTGAATCTGTGAAAATATCACTTCAAATTAACGAAGGTCCTTACCAGCATCAGGCATCTGATAGTGCAATTCAGTTCACTAAAGCTGCGCTGGCAAAAGGTCACGAAATTTTCCGAGTGTTCTTTTATCATGATGGTGTGAATAACGCGACTCGTCTCGCTATTCCGCCTCAGGATGACCGCAATATCACTGAACAGTGGGTTGCTTTACAAAAAGAACATAATCTTGATCTGGTTGTTTGTATCGCTGCAGCCCAACGTCGTGGCATGATCGACGAAGACGAAATGAAACGTCAGGGTAAAGATGCTAACAATATTTCAGAAGGCTTCCGTATATCCGGCCTGGGTCAGTTGATCGAAGCCGGTATTGAAGCAGATCGTTTAGTCGTATTCGGTGCATAAGGGGAAATACCATGGTTAAAAAATTCATGTATATCAACCGTAAAGCACCCTATGGCACTATTTACGCTCTGGAATCTTTGGAAGTTGTGCTAATCGGCGCGGCTTTTGATCAGGACGTAAGCCTCGCTTTCATCGGTGATGGTGTCTACCAGTTAACTAAAGGACAAGACACTAAAGCTATCGGACAGAAGAATTTCTCTACTGTTTACATGGCTCTGGGTGATTATGACGTAAATAAGATTTATGTCGAAAAAGAGTCCCTCGAGGAACGCGGTCTCACTTTAGATGACCTTCAACACCTTGTTTGGGAAGATGAAGATGAAGATTGGGCAGAGAAAGACTCAATCCGCTTGGTGAGCCGAGCTGAATTGTCCGACGTGCTTGATGAACAAGACGTATTATTGAGCTTCTAGGAGATATAAAAATGTCATTATTACATACTGTAAATAAATCTCCATTTGAATCAAACACTTTTGATGCCTGTTTAGGTCTGGCTAAAAGTGGTTCAACAATACTATTGATTGAAGACGGTGTTTATGCAGCAACCACTGGCAACAGTGTCGCTGACAAAATCAAAAACACTACGGGCATCAACTTCTGCGTACTGGGCCCTGATGCTCAAGCACGTGGAATACAAGGAAAACTAGCCGAAGGTATCAAGGTTGTAGATTACGAAGGCTTTGTTGATCTGGTTGCTGAGCACGACGCGGTACAGGCTTGGCTTTAACTTTTTAATTTTTTATTTTCGTTCTCAACGAGGAAAGCAATATTATGGCTATTGAAGCAAACGGCAAAACATTTGAAACTGATGAAGAAGGTTACCTGGCTAATCTGAATGAGTGGGAACCAGCTGTAGCAACAGCAATGGCAGAAGCAGAAGATTGTCCATTGACTGACGAGCACTGGGACATCATTAACTTCCTTCGCGAATACTACGAAGAATACCAGATTGCTCCTGCAGTACGTGTACTGACTAAAGCAGTAGGTAAAAAGTTAGGTAAAGACAAAGGCAACAGCAAGTACCTGTACGAACTGTTCCCTTACGGTCCTGGCAAACAAGCATGTAAATATGCCGGCCTGCCAAAACCAACAGGTTGTGTATAAGTATTAATCTGTATAACAGGGGGTCTGAATAGACCCCCTGCTTTACAACACAAATTTGTAATTTTCAGTAACACTAAAGCGAGACGCTATAACCATGACTGTTTTAAGTATCATATATGTCGTGCTTTTCTATGTAGCTATGATCATTTTATTTGGCGGCATAGCCAATAAAATAATGTTATATACACGCGTACCCGCTCCACTAAAAATAGCTGTGACACCTGCTCCTTTAACGACTGGTGGCGTTGTCTATCGATTATTTTATGAGGTTGTTTTCTTCAACAGCCTTTTCCGTGCCAGCAAATGGACCTGGATTTTTGGCTGGGTTTTCCATTTATCCCTGCTGCTCGCATTTTTCCGTCATCTTCGTTATGTTATCAGCCCGGATTTTTTCCTGTGGCCACTAGTTAACCTTGAAGTCGTACAAAGTTTTGGTAAATATGCCGGCTTTGCCATGGTATTTGGACTGGTAGGTCTATTTGGCAGAAGAGTTTTTGTTGACCGTGTTAAATACATCTCATCAGCTTCTGATTACCTGATGCTGATCCTGATCGGAATGATCGCTGTAAGCGGTTTAATGATGAGCTTTGTTTCTCATACCGACATCATACAGTTAAAGGCTTTTATTCTTGGCCTGTTCTTTCTGGATTGGCAGAATTTGCCTAATGACACCATATTACTGGTTCACCTGACTTTAGTGTTAACACTGATGCTGATCTTCCCAGTCAGTAAACTGTTACATGCACCCGGTTTGTTTTTTGCACCGACACGTAATCAGGTAGATAACCCACGTGAAAAACGTCATCTGTCACCCTGGGGCGCTGAGATTGAAGCCAAAGATGGCCGTAACGCTTAACTAATTTATTACTGCGATTAATTTTAACCAGAAGTAACTGCAACCATAAAAAGCTGAGAAACAAGAATGGCTGATTACGAGATACCAGAAACGCACGAATTCCCCGTCATTCCATCCATCATGGAAGGCGCGATGGCGCACAGCTCACCTTTTGTTGCCGGCAAAGAATTTCAGGATGACATGGGATTCCCTAGTCCAGAAGAGCCTGGCCAGCTGATTGATGGTTGGAAAGAGAAATTTCTGGAATTGTTGCAGGAAAAACTCGGTAAATACCGTTCTTTACAGGTATTCATGGATACCTGCGTTAAATGTGGAGCCTGCACCGATAAGTGCCACTACTTCATTGGTACCGCTGATCCAAAAAACATGCCGGTTGCACGTCAGGACCTGATTCGTAAAATCTATCGTCGTTATTTTACTTTTGCGGGTAAATTATTTGGCAAACTGGGTATGCCCAATTTTGTCGGCGCCGCCGAATTAACCGAAGAAGCTGTTAAAGAAATGTACAGCTACTATCACCAGTGTTCAGAATGCCGCCGTTGTGCCGTATTCTGCCCATTTGGTATTGATACTGCTGAAGTAACCATGGCCGCTCGTGATATTCTGGCGATGATTGGCATGGGTCAGAAATACTCAAATCAAATCATTCCAAAAGTACATAAGATCGGCAACAACCTTGGTCTGCCTGAGCCTGCTCTGCGCGACACCCTGGAAGGTCTGGAAGAAGAAATTGAAGACGATATCGGCGTAAAAGTTCGCTTCCCGCTCGATGAAAAAGGCGCAGACATTCTGCTGGTTACTCCTTCTGCCGATTTCTTCGCTGAACCTCACGTTGATGGCTTAATGGGTTACGCCAAAGTATTCCACGCAGCAGGGGTTAGCTGGACCATCAGTTCAAAAGCCTCGGAGGCCGCTAACTTTGGTCTGTTCATCGGCAACTATGAATCCATGCGCCAAATTTCCCTGCGAATTCGTGATGCGGCCAAAGAGCTGGGCGTTAAGCGTATTATATTCGGCGAGTGTGGCCATGCCTGGCGCGTTGCCTACAACCACCTGAATACGCTGGCTGGTCCATGGGATTTCCTCGATCAAAATTACCCTATCCCACAGCACATTCTTGAATTCACCAAGGATTGCCTGGATCGCGGCATTCTGAATATCGACAAATCTGAAAACGATCACATGACTCTGACTTTCCACGATTCATGTAACATCGCACGTGCCTCACGTATTGGCGATACCCCGGGCAGCCAGTTCACAACGCCTCGTCAGGTTATTCAGGCTGTTTGTAATAATTACTACGATATGTCGGCAGAAACTATTCACGACCAGACATTCTGCTGCGGTGGCGGTGGTGGTCTATTGACCGATGACCTGATGGAACTGCGGATTAAAGGTGCGCTACCACGTATGGAAGCGCTGAAGAATGTCATCGCAGATAACGGCGTAACTCATATGGCGGCAATTTGCGCGATATGTAAGTCGCAATTCACCAAAGTTTTGCCTTATTACGGCATGACGATGGATCAAATCGTCAGTGTTCATCAGCTTGTTAGCAGCGCCATTATTCTTGATGGTCAGGGCGAAGAAGCGGAAGAGTCTAACGGAGCAGAGTGATCTGCATAAAAATTACATTTATTATTTGATTAATACCGGCAACGGTTGAAGCAATAGGAGAACTGGCATGGCCACTTCCAAAGAAGACATGCAAAACACGAAACTCACCTTCAGAAAATTTGAAGAGGGTAATAATGATTGGGGTTCACTCACCAATAAAATCTTTAAAGAAGACACTTCTCATAAGTGTCCTACTTATGTTCACCGTACACCACCCTGCCAGGGTAGCTGTCCGTCTGGTGAGGATATTCGTGGTTGGCTGGATATTGTTCGCGGTATCGAAATTCCACCAGAAGGTGTGTCAATGCAGGAATATGCATTCCGCCGCTCAACTGATGCTAACCCGTTCCCGTCTATGATGGGTCGTGTTTGCCCCGCTCCCTGTCAGGATGGCTGTAACCGTAATGACGTTGAAGACTTCGTCGGTATCAACTCTGTTGAACAGTACATCGGTGATTCAGCTTTTGCTGGTGGCTTCAAGTTTGACAACAGCGCAGCAATGACTGGCAAGAAAGTGGCTATCATTGGTGGCGGTCCTGCTGGCATGGCTGCTGCTTACCAGCTGCGTCGTAAAGGCATCGCTTCTACCATTTTTGATGACCACTCTGAACTTGGCGGCATGATGCGTTATGGCATCCCTGGCTACCGTACTCCACGTGATTACCTGAATAACGAATGCCAACGTATTATCGATATGGGTCATATTGAAACACGTATGAACACTCGTGTAGGTAAAGACGTCAGCGTGGCTGATCTTGAAAAAGAATTTGATGCTGTTTTATGGGCATTGGGCTGTAAATCTGGCCGCGGTTTGTTCCTCGAAGACTGGAACACTACACCTAACTGTGTATCAGCGGTTGATTTCCTTGAGCAGTTCAATAAAGGCGACATGAAATACACCGCTAACAAGATTCTTTGTGTGGGTGGTGGTGATACCTCCATTGACGTAGTCTCTGTTGCTCGCCGTATCGGCACACTGAAAAACTACAATGAAAATCCAGAAGATTCTGCCACTGGTGTAAGCGCTCATGGTGATGTTGATGCTTCTTCAAAGAAACCTTGCGATAGCGTTGTCCTGACTGCCCTGTTCAAACAGGAAGATATGACGGCGGCTGAACACGAAGTACAGGATGCGCTGATTGAAGGCGTTACCATCATGAATGAAGTGATGCCTGTAGAAATCATTAAAGATGCCAGCGGTCGCGCCACTGCACTGAAACTGGTTGACAGTAAGTTTGAAAACAATGCTCCTGTCGCCATTGAAGGCGGTAAAGAATACATCGTTGAAGCAGATCTGATCGTTGCAGCTATTGGCCAGACAGGTGACATGACTGGTGTTGAAGACTTTGATAATGGTCGTGGTTTAATCGATGCTGACAACTTCTACCGCGTACCAGGTAAAGATGGTCACTTTGTCTGTGGTGACATCGTTCGTCCACACCTTCTGACTACGGCTATTGGACAGGCATCCATTGTTGCTGACACCATCGAAGCTTACCTTAAAGAAGTAAAGGTAGATAAGCGTCCCAAAGTTGATGTTCATCACTTCCAGTTGAACAAAAAATTACAGGAAGCTGGACTACAGGCTGCTCCTTACGATGCAGCTGATCATAAAGAAGATGGTCAACGTGGAACCGATAAGAGTGCATACGCTGTACATAACTATGAAGATCGTTCATCACAGGAAATTATTTCAACAGATCATATGTTCCTGGGACACTTCAATTACACACCACGTAACTTACGTACCACTGACGTACCTTCTTCTGAAGAAGTACTTGGCCACTTCGCCGAGCGTCAAGCAGGTCTGACTGACGAGGCAGCTATCGCAGAAGCGGGTCGTTGCATGAGCTGTGGCATGTGTTTTGAGTGTGATAACTGTGTGATTTATTGTCCACAGGACGCTGTCTTCAAAGTGAAAAAAGACCAGCACACCACAGGTCGTTATGTTGATACTGACTACAGCAGATGCATCGGTTGCCATATTTGTTCTGATGTTTGCCCAACCGGTTACATCGACATGGCTATGGGCGACGCTTAATCGCCAGGACAATAACAAGTAATACTAAGGCTGACATTATGAGCAAGCGTTTTCTGCGTATATCGCTAATCTTTATAGGATCGATCCTGCTTTTCCCTGCACAGGGAATGGCAGGTACGCCCTTCCCTTCAATTCACGAACCTGAGGGAGAGGGTGTTGAATGTGTTGAAGACGAAGATGAAATGCGCCGGAATCACATGAACTACATCCTGCACCAGCGTGATAAAACGATGCACGAAGGTATTCGTACCGAAACTTACAGTTTATCCAAGTGCATCGATTGTCATGTTCAGCCTAACGATAAGGGCGAAGTACCTACTCACGAAAATAAAGAGCATTTTTGTGTTGCCTGTCACCAGTACGCATCCGTACAGATCGATTGCTTCGAGTGTCATGCCGATCGTCCGCAGAAATTCATTAAACGTGATTCAAAGCCACAGGCACTGAGACAGCAGTTACAAGAAGTGCTGGCCGAGAAAGACATGGGAGATGCGCAGT
>JAOUNI010000067.1 GCA_029881035.1 Gammaproteobacteria bacterium
TATATCGAGGCGGTACTGGAAGAGCTGATCAATTGCACCATCTGGCACTTTAGCCACGAAGAACGTCTTATGCTGCTGTATAAATACGAAGGCTTTAAGGAGCACAAAGAGGAGCACGGGGCACTGATTGAAAGCGCCAGAACATTGCAGAAAAAGTTTCACCAGGAGAACAAGCTGCTCACTAATGAAGATATTGAATACCTGTCTAACTGGTTAACCCAGCACATTGTTGGTTACGACATGAATCTCGGCTTTTATCTTGCCGGTGTAATGAAATAATAACCAGCGTCAAGGTAGGGTCGAGCCTTTCATTGTGTATGGACCTGAAGTCACCGCTTCAGACCACTTTAATTTTAATTAATTATTTTGACCTGCTACCGCTTATCTGTTGAATCTGGCTCCACGACTTATTTTAGATAGTTTGGGTCTACACTATATCTATTATGTCAATTCTGGCGCTTATACGGCCGGCTCGGATTCAGGTTATAGATTATGCAAAAAATACTTAACATGCTGTTACGCATGGCGATATTTATCCTGTTTATACCCCTGGCTATGGCAGAGTCGCAGTTATTAAAACTGGACGATTTTAGTTACGGCGCTAATCTTAGTCCGGCTGAATCTGAGTTCAGGCGCTTTTCGCTCACGCCAACCATGATCATGGATGTGCAGCGGCGCGATTTGGGTGATGTGCGCGTATTTGATGGTAACAATGAACTTATGCCCACACTGGTAAGGCAGCTGGGTGGTAACAACAAGATCAGTCAGCAAATTCTGATGCCTTATCCGTACAGGGTGTCTGGTGTAACAGAGGGTTTTATTCTTGATCGTGGTGAGGATCATAAGCAATCTTTGAAGTCGCTTGGTTTACGATGGCAGCAGGGTGCAGCACCCAGAATATTATCTGTTCACGTTGAACATAGTGCTGATAAAAAGAACTGGAAATCACTCAATGATTCAGAGACAGTGATTAATTTTGATCTTAATGGTTCTTTACTAAAGCAAAATAATATTGATATCAATAACTATACACACCGCTATATTAAATTAACGTTTTTAAATAAAAGCCCGGCGCCTGCCTTAGCCTCAGTCGAAGTTCATACCACTGCAAGAAAACTGCTGGATGAGTTCTGGATACCATCAGGGCAACTTCAATCAGATGAAAGTATGACTAATGGGTACCGTTTTAGTGTCAGTAAAGGTATCAACCCCAGCATGATTAAATTAAGCTTTGGGAAGCTAAATACAGCGTTGTCTGGTTCTCTGTATACCGTCGAAACGGTTAATGACAAACAGAAACGCAAACTGGTCATTAAAAACTTTGATGCCTTTGTGGTTACCATGAATAATCAGGTGGTTAAATCTAAACCTGTCGATGTGAGTAAATGGATATCGTCTGAATGGCTAATGACTATTAATTCTGAAAATAACTTTTCAGAAGAAGATTTGCCTGTCGTCACAGTGGCTTATCCGCACTACGAAGTTATTTATGCCAGTGATGGCGTTGAGCCTTACACGGCGGTGTGGGGTAATAGCACCGCGGGTGCACCAATGGCCGGTGATCTTGTTAATCGCATAAAATCTAAATCATTAGTCTGGAAAGATATTGCGGTGACTAAAACAGGTGTTACGCTCGATAATGCCAGCCTGACGGAGCTGATGGAATCTCGTCAAACTCCATGGTTATTGCTACTGTCAGTAGCGCTTTTAATAATCATGGTGGCTATAGCCTCAGTGTTAATTTATAAACGTCGCCGATGACCTGATCTGTGCCCGGTAAAACAGTCTGGTGTTCAGGCCATTAATCTATAATGGAAAACCATTTTTATATTAATCGACAAATCTACGATATATGAATCAGCCGCCTGTTATTGTCATCATCAATAAAAAACCATACACCCTGACTGCGACTGATAGTGAGACAATACGTGCTATTCCAACAGAAGATCGCCAGCAGCTCATTGCACTGCTGGAGGCGCTCAAACTTCAGGAAAGTCCTGTACCAGCCTCAGCTATGCCGATATCAGCCGGAACCAACGCGCCATCATATACAGCAGCCACCGATCCTGGTTCGGTTAATGTGCCAGATCATCAAACCATTAATCGTGAACGCCTTCACAGTGGTGATGCGGATGCGCTGATGGCGCAATTAATTATGGAAGAGAATCTAAATAAAAAGCCGGGCTTAACAAAGCAGTCCATTCATAAATGGACTGCGGTTATTGCAGTCATTGTTTTTTTTCTGGTGCTTATCCTATGAATAGAATTTATTGATAGCCCATTTTTGTTTTAATGAAAATGAATTTTATTAGTTGTAATATGTAGTTAAGTTAATGCCGCCGATCGTAATCAGGATTGATTTGATATGAAGGAAATATCCAAACACAGGAAAGTATTAAGCCAGTTCTTTTGTCTGATATTAGCTACAGTTCTTTATTCGTCTTCATCTTCAGGTCGTGAAGATGTATCAATCGAAAATCTTGTGCTGCCACTGGTCGCAGCTCATCCTGATCAAACCGGACTATATGTATTAGAAAAAGGTGGTGAAGCTCTACTAGCTCGAGGCTGGCTGGCTGATAGGGCTATTAAGTCCATTGATGTGCAATATTTTATTTGGGGTTATGACAACATCGGCAAGTTATCGGCAGAAACCTTACTAAGGGCGGCTGATCGAGGTGTGCATGTACGTGTACTGGTTGACGATCTGTTAATGACGGCGGAGTCAGACGAGATATTCGCAATGGCTTATCATCCTAATGTCGAAATACGTATATATAACCCCGTGCATTCAGTTGGGGTCAGTTTTCTTAAAAGAATAACTAATATGGCAATCGATTTCCGAGGCAGTAATCAACGTATGCATAATAAAATGTTTGTTGCTGACGATATGATTGCTATTACTGGTGGCCGGAATATGGAAGATCAATATTTTGATTTTGGTCATGCCTATAATTACCGCGATAGAGATGTCCTGCTAGTTGGTGATGTAATCAGCGAATTGAATGATACCTTCGATGAATTCTGGAATAATGAACTTGCCGTACCGGTGGAGCGCCTGGTTAAGAATCCATTTGAGACTGAGATTGACTGGTCACCCAGAGATGTATGGGATGATGAGCTTGAGCTAGAAAAGGGTGAGCTGGATGATAAACTTGCGAAACTTACTCGTGAACGCGTAAATGCAATCTATGAGAATTTGCATGCCTATGCTCGCGATGAATCCAATTATTTACCCGACGTACATAAGTCGATGGAAGATATTACTGATGATGTGGTGACTATTGCACAGTCAGTCTATTGGCTGGATGCTACTTTTATCAGCGATAGACCGGGAAAAAATGATACCTGGTTTAATTACTATTTAGGCGGTGGTGGTGATTCAACTACGGCGCTGGCCAGGTTATTAAGTTCAGCAAAAGACAATGTGGTCATTCAATCGCCTTATCTGATATTAAGTTCGGATGCATGGGATTTATTTAAAGATGCATTGGCCCGTGGTGTGAAGATTAAAATTAATACTAATTCATTGGCAGCCAGTGATAATTTGCCCGCTTTTAGTGGTTATAGTTCTCAAATTGATGAGTTAATTGATGCTGGTATTGAGGTCTATGAGTACCGGCCCGATGCAAAACGAAGGTATGATTTAGTTAAGCAATATTCCCAATATAAGGATGGCAAGTTACCTATATTTTCATTGCATGCAAAAACCATGGTCGTTGATGATAGTGTTGTGTTTATAGGGACTTTTAACCTGGACCCGCGCTCTGAGAATCTCAATACTGAGGTTGGTGTTATAGCTAAAAGCGATGAACTAGCACGGGCCGTGAAAAACGAAATTGAAATTGATATGGCCGAGGGGAATAGCTGGAACGTTAAAAAAGACGGCCGTAATAATGATGCTTCTATCGTAAAACGCAGTAAACTGTTTTTCATGAAGTTATTACCACTGGATTCAATACTATAAGTTAAATTGCCTGGCAAGCTAGAAAAACTGGGGCCAGAACTGGGTTTGTGATGTGAGATATATTCTATTTTTAATAATAATTCTTTTTTGTGGTGTATCTGATGCACAGGTTTTTCGTTGTGTTGATGGTACCGGTAAAACATCGTTCTCTGATTCAGAATGCAAGGGCGGGGATAATCATGTCGATATCGTTGAACAGGAGATTAATGTCGTTCCATTCAAAGACAAGGTTGACCTCGAAGAAAACAAACTAAAGGTTATTTATTCTGGTAGCACTACGGGGCGAAATAGTCGGTTTCTTAGAGTCTCTATCTATGAAGAAACTGAGTCATACATGATATTCTTTGTCGAAGCTTATTACGATGGGCCATCTAATGGTAGGGCTGAGTTTAGAGTGATGCCTAATATACATTGGGGTGCACATTCATATAGCACTTCTGAAAAAGGCGTCAGTAGTGGTTATGCTCGCGTGGGTATGGGTTCGAAAGAACAGGAAACCGCGACCTCTGATATTATTACGCTACAGCTTTGGTACTATAGTCACAATAATAAGGCATCTGTTATCGAAACCAAGGTTGTCCCATATAAGAAGACGTGGGTAAATGACAATTAATCTGAACCTCACTTTTTAACGAATCAAAGGATCAGAGCAAAAACTCTTAAGTATTTTTACTACAGGGTCTTTACTCTCCAGGTATTGAAAACATTTAATATTATTATGTTTTTGGAGTTCTGTAGTGAAACTACCTATATACCAAATTGATGCGTTCGCCGAAAAAACATTTGAAGGTAATCCTGCAGCCGTTATACCTCTGCATCAATGGTTGGACGATGATGTTATGCAGGCGATTGCAGCAGAAAATAACCTTGCCGAAACAGCATTCTTTGTGCCTGTTAATGATGGTTTTCATATTCGCTGGTTCACGCCTGATAAAGAAGTCAAATTATGTGGTCATGCAACACTGGCTTCTGCTTTTGTTTTGTTTAATCTCCTTGCCTTTGATGAAGAGACAATAAAATTTGATTCACTATCTGGCCCGCTCTTTGTTACACAAAATGGACATTTTCTAACCCTGGACTTCCCGTCCCAGGTGCCGCAGCCATGTGATCTTCCAGAAGATCTTGTTAAAGGCTTAGGTAAGCGCCCCGTTGAATGCCTTAGTAATGAGGATTTTATTTTAGTATTTGAGAATGATAGTGATGTAGCTAGTATTATTCCAAATCATGAGCACCTGAAGAAGGTGGCTTTGAGGGGGGTTATAGTTACCGCACCATCAAAAGACTATGATTTTGTTGCCAGGGTGTTTGCGCCGAAATATGGCATAGCTGAAGACCCGGTCACAGGTTCTGCGTATACTCAACTAATGCCGTACTGGTCAAAAAGGTTAGGTATGTCGAAGCTTAAAGCAAGGCAGATTTCTTTGCGTGGTGGAAATGTGTTTTGTGAACTTAAAACCGATAGAGTACTTATTTCAGGTTCTGCGGTTAAATATCTTGAAGGTATGATTGAAATTTAATTGTAAATAATGATCTGAGGTTATATTCGATGAAATTTAGTCCCTGTACAGGAAAGTGCACTGAAGAAGGTACACATTGTGAAGGCTGTGGTCGCAGTCATGAAGAGATTGCCGAAATGAAAACATTGATCTTTGCTTTAGTTGATTTTGCTAAAAAAATGCAATATGAAAATATTGATGAGTTTGCCGATGGTGTTGCTGGCTCGATCAAATACAAGATGGGCGAGGGGCACTAAAACAGTTAACGGTGTCGGAGCGATTGTCGATCCGGATTAATTTTTACACTTTGGTGGAACTAGATGCAACCCAGATCATTAGCGATGATATTAATTATATTACCTTTGCTCGCAGCTAATGGTGCCTATTTGCTGAGCGCCTATCAGGGAATAGTTCCCTGGTGTATTCCATACATAGAAGGTTGTACCTCAATCAGCCGTTCCGGGCGTAGTGGTCATGCTCTATTTTTGTTCCGTGCAGCAATGATGGTGTACAGCGTGTTCCTGATCTATTTCTGGATATATTCAAAACATTGGTTGAATCTATTTTATGAATATACAACAAAAACAGCTCATATCATTTTCTGGCTGGGTTTGCTTGGTGCGATTTCTCTAATTATTTATATTGATTTTCTGGGTACGTCCGGTGAGGTCAATCGTTTTATGCGTCGCTATGGCATCATGATATATTTTACGTTCACCCCATTGGCTCAACTGTTGTTGTTAAACCAGCATTATAAGATTTTGAGTAAAACACCTAAAATTTCTATCAGTGCAAAGGCGCTTCAGTATCAGTTAATTATTTTATTACTAATGTTGCTAATTGGTATTATTAGTGTTCTGTTAGGGGTGACTCAAAACAAAACAGATGCAAGCGAAAATATCGTGGAATGGAATTACTCATTATTACTGACTCTATATTTTATAGGCATGATTCCACTTTGGAAAAATTACAGGTGTTCACTTACATATAGTGAGGTTAAAAATAGATTCTAATAAGTCTAGATGAGCCATGCGTTTAAATTTTAAACTTGGTCTTTTGCTATTGCTGTGTTTTTTATCAGGCACTGTAATGGCTGGTTATTCGCATGATTCACGCCTGCACTGGTATACGCTTCATAGCCCGCATTTCCATCTGCACTATCATGAAGGTCTGGAAGAGTTGGCGCGTGAAACGCTTTCTCTGGCTGAGTCCATTCATGAACGCCTGAGCATGCAACTTAACTGGGTTCCAGTCGAACCGGTCAATCTGGTGCTGTCAGATGAATACGATCTCTCTAACGGTATGGCAACACCGTTCCCCAGTAACTGGATGATGTTATATGTTTCACCACCTGATGATCTGCTCAGCCTTGAGGATCATGCAAGCTGGCTGGAATTGTTGCTGACCCATGAATACACCCATATCCTGCATCTGGACAAAGCTAAATCACTTCCTGATTCTTTGCGTTCTGTTTTTGGTCGTAATCCTTTGTTTTTCCCCAATCTATTCCAGCCTCGCTGGATGATTGAGGGTTATGCGACCTATATCGAAACGGATGATGAGCGTGGTATTGGTCGTGGCCAGAGCAGTATGTATGAGGCGATGATGCGTACTGAGGTGTTAAGCGGGATTAAACCACTAAGCCAGGTTAACCAGCCCATGGCAACGTGGCCAGCAGGGACGACTGCTTATCTTTATGGTGTTAATTTTTATCAGTTTCTACAAGATACGAGAGGTGCAGACACGGTTGATGTGCTAATCGAAAATTATTCCGATAATCTGCTGCCATTTTTTATTAACACCAACGCTAAACAAATTTATGGCAAAGACTTATCCGCTCTCTGGGATGATTTTGAAATTTATCTCAACCAGAAATACCAGCCGCATATCGAAGCCATCTGCAATAAGGGCCTGGTTGAAGGTCAACGCCTGACCACAGATGGTTATTTTACCGGGCCGTTACGAGCGTTGCCAGATGGGCGGGCCTATTATATTTCATACAATGGGGTTGAGCATGCCGGTTTAATGATGATTGATTCGCAGGGTGAGGTTCATCAGCTCAGGGAAGTTAATTTTGGTGCTCGCCTGGATGTGCATCCGCAGGCTGGTGTATTGTTGCTCCAGCCAGAGCTTTGTCACAATGCTAGTATTTTTTACGATATCTATCGGCTTGATTTCGATGGTGGTGAGCTGGAACAGTTGACCGATTGCGCACGCTATCGCAATGCAAGCTGGTCGGCTGATGGTCATGAGATTATTGCAGTACGTAACAGCGCTGGGAAAAATGAATTGCACCTACTTGATCCTGATGGAAAGGTAAAAAATATTCTATGGACAGGTAAGCCATGGGAAGTGATTGGTGCATTCGATGCATCGCCAGATGGTGAAGAACTGGTTGCATCAGTCTGGCGACCTGAAACCGGCTGGAATCTTGAGTCGTTCAATCTGAAAAACAAAACCTGGCGCATGTTGACCAGTGATATTGCGATAGAAGGTTATCCGCAATATTTACCTGATGGACATTCTGTTGTATTCACTTCGGATCATGATGGTGTTTATAACATTCGTCGCATGGATTTAAATACAACTGAGACATTTACTTTAACCAATGTTCTAACCGGTGCCGTGTCGCCTGCGATGGTTGATAATGGTGATCTCTATTATCTTGGTTACACTGCTGATGGGCTGGATGTTTTTAAACTGGACGCGGCACAACAGGGAAATGAGCTAATGTTAGTCGCTGATAGTGGCACGTCTGGACGGTCGGTACCGCAGCCAGATGTGTTTGCCACAGGACCTGCCGAGCCTTATTCACCATGGAATAGCCTGCAACCACGCTGGTGGTTACCCCATCTTTTTATCGATGATGCGCACAATGAGATCGGAATTGTTACCGGCGGTTCAGATAGTTTGCTGCAACAGTTGTATGCTATTGATGTGGCCTATGATATAAAAAATGATTTATTGATGGGGTCTTTACAATATGTCTATGACGTCTGGTATCCCTTACTAAAATTCGACGTTGAACGTCAACACGACATTACTTTAGATACGTTTAAAATCAGACAGAGAGTACGCCGTACTACTACCCAGAAGATGGAAGTGGTGTTTCCATTATTAAGTATGAATGACAAGTGGTCATTCAATATTGGTGCTTTTAAATTACGCAGTGAGGATGTCTGGTGGCGAACTGGATTGTTACCTGATGATACCTACACTGACAATGTCCTGGGCCTGGCTCTGTTGTATGACTCAACTGAGCGTCATATAAAATCTATTAGTCGGACTTCTGGCCGTGATCTGAATCTGGTAGTTGAGGATAGCGATGAAATTGCCGGAAGTGACTACAGCGGCAGGGTTTATCTGGGCGACTGGCGTGAGTTTTTACAGATAGATGGTGAGCAAGTGCTGGCATTGCGTTATGTAGAGGCCAAAGGAACGGCTACCACGCGATCTTTCAGTCTGGGTGGCTTTGAAAATGACAGTAATAGCATGAACAATATTCTCGCCCCGGTGTTTGCATCTCCTTTTAATCATCGACAGTTCAGTTTACGTGGTTATCCGGAAGGGTTGCCTCAACTTAGTGGGCAACGTATGAGGCTCGGTACAATTGAATATCGTCTACCAGTTTCACGTATTGAGCGTGGCATCATGTCACCACCAGTCGGTATTGACCAGTTGTATGTGTCGATTTTTTATGAAACAGGAAGCGCGTGGAATTCCGGCAGTAACCCGCAGGAGTATTATCGCAGTACCGGTATTGAATTTAATGTTGATACAGTACTGTTTTATGTTTTGCCAGTACAAATGTCTATGGGCTATGCCAAGGGTCTTGATCTGGGTGGTGAAAGGCAATGGTATCTGCGTATCGGTGCAGCGTTTTAATTTTTTTGATCAAAAAGATCTGATATGTTTAATTCACTTGATCCTGCTCAAGATTGTAGAACATGAAATTTGCTTGAATTAACGTTGCGCTATTGATAATTGTGGATTGATGGATGTCAGGCAAAATTAAATGGTCTGACAATTATAAAATACTGGATAAAAGCGGATAATGCGCCAGAAAAAATGCGATCCTTGTACTGAGCAACCGATC
>JAOUNI010000095.1 GCA_029881035.1 Gammaproteobacteria bacterium
TATGCAGGCTGAATACCCGCCAGTCCTGCCCAAGAAAAGAATTACTGTCAAACCCGTTTTGTTTTTGGGTCATGGGTTGTATGGGGGCATTTTCTGATTTGAGTATTAGATTACCTAGTCCATCCCAGATTTGAAAAGCGAGTTTGGTTTCATAAATATGTCCCGCTTCAAGTTCGTCAGCAGGCGTGTCATCACTGTTATGGTTTTCGTTCAACGGCCTGTTCTGATCAAGATAGCTTTGAATTCTGGTGAAGTCGCTGTGGCCTTTATCGGCCTGCACCATGCTGAGCATTAGGCGTGCAGAATTGGCTAGCTGTGCATCGAACAGTTCGCTGGTTTCATGCCGAGTGTCTTCATAGCCCAGCCACGTGCCACCACCTACAATAAGTAGCGAAGCAATAAACAGGCGCAGCATAAGGTGGTATTTAATGGACATTATTCTTTAGGTACAGTGTAGCCGACGCCGCGAATGGTTTTAATCAGTTCCGAGCCGAATTTTTTTCTCAGGTGATGGATATATACTTCAATAGTGTTGCTTTCGATTTCGTTACCCCAGCTGTAAAGTTTTTCTTCGAGAAAAGACCGTGATAAAACTCGCCCGGCACTTGAGACCAGTTCGATCAGTAATGAAAACTCCCGTCGAGATAATTCAACGTTTTGATTGTCGAGAGTGACAGAATGAGCGGAAGGATCAATGATAATATTTTTATGTTGAATGAGCTGACTGGATAAACCGCGAGATCGCCTTGTTAGAGCGCGAAGTCGCGCGAAAAGTTCATCGAGTTCGAATGGCTTGGTCAGGTAATCGTCGGCGCCTGTGTCCAGGCCGGTAACGCGGTCTGAGACCGCATCTTGCGCAGTCAGGATGAGGACGGGTGTGGTGACACCTTTGCTACGTGCACTGCTTAACACTTCCAGTCCGCTCATTTCCGGCAGGCCAATATCCAGAATGACGGCATCATAAGGCGTCGTCGTGATCGCCGATAATGCATCCGTGCCTTTTTTAACCCAGTCGACGGAATTACCATCATTTTGTAAGCCGGACAGCAAACCACTGCCGAGCAGCGAGTCATCTTCAACTAATAAAATGCGCAAGTTACAGTCCTTTTTTGGTTAGTGGGAATTATTATCAATCAGGCTTAAGTCAGTCTTAAAGAGGCCGTGACAGGTGCTTAAGATTGCCTTAAGGCTATAGAAATAATCTTAGTCTACTTGAATAGACGAATTGGATAATAAAAAAATGAAATTGATTCAATATGGCTTCTTTTTGGCGGCGATCATTTTTACTCATACAGCACTGGCTGCGGTACAGGATGCCCCCGCAATAAACCTTCCTACGGCCACTGGCCAGGTTGATCTGGCGACATTGAAAGGCAAGGTAGTTTACCTTGATTTCTGGGCTTCATGGTGCAAACCCTGTAAGGAGTCGTTCCCCTGGATGCATCAAATGAAAGAGACCTACAAAGATCAAGGTCTAGAGGTTTTGGCGATAAATCTGGATAAGGACAGAAATCTGGCCGATGAATTCCTCAAGGGCATGGATGTGAACTTTGTCATTGCTTTTGATGAAGCAGGTGATACCGCCACTGAATATCAGTTACGTGGTATGCCGAGCAGTTACCTGATTGGCCGTGACGGTAAGCTTTATGCGTCGCACATTGGCTTTCGTGAGAAAGACAAGGCCGCTATGGAACAGGCCATTCAGGAGTTGTTGTCGAAACAGTAAATACGGGTAAGGGTGAATTCATGAAGTGGTTAATGAGTATTTTTGTAGCGCTGGTGCTGACCGGTTGCTCCAGCATGGGCGTCGAGCCATGGGAGCGCGATTTGCTGGCGAAAGATTCGATGCAGCTGGTGCCGGATTATTTTGACAATTTTTATGATGAACATATTTATTTCAGTAAAGAAGGTTCCAGTGGCGGCCAGGGTGTTGGTGGTGGAGGTTGCGGATGCAATTAAAGAAAATTAAAGGCCAGATGGCTGCAGCGACCTGTGCGCTGTTGCAGGTGGCGACACCGGTTGCGAATGCGGCAGACAATGACTGGGATGTAGATACCGCATTTCTCTATTATGGTGAAGCTGACGGTCGCGTGCAGGCAGCTGAACCCGCCGTCTACATGGGGCGTAATATTGGCGACGATGATCGCATAGACCTGCGTGTTGTCGTCGATGCTTTGACTGGTGCTACACCCAATGGTGCTTATGCTATCAATGGTGTTGCGCAAACTTTTACTTCGCCCTCGGGCGAATCAAATTACACCACGGCAGCAGGCGATGCGCCGCTCGATTCGACATTCAGGGATGCACGCATTGCTCTCGGTGCTGATTACACGCAGTCGCTGGACCGTATGTCGAAAATCATCTGGGGCGTCAACCTCTCAGGTGAGCACGATTACTTCTCGGCCGGTGTCAGCGCCAATTATTCGAAGGTCTTTAATAATCGCAATACCACGCTTAACCTGGGCCTGGGCTTCAATAGCGA
>JAOUNI010000027.1 GCA_029881035.1 Gammaproteobacteria bacterium
ACCAAAGTAAAGGTGCTCGGCAAGGTTAATGGGATTTTAAAAGAATAAAAATTAGGTGTCAGAGCACAATTGTTTCTAATATTAGAGAAAACTGTGATCCGGTCCCGGTTTTTTTTTAATTCGTCCACCTCATTTTTTCATCGATTAAGTCACTAAACTTATCGTCGTTCATGCTCTTTATTTGATGGCGCAGGGTACGGCTAAACGCCTCTCTCACTGACTCTTGCGGAGCACCCTTCAGCGACACATAGACCCTGGCGTGACTGATGCCAAGCCCCAGCGACCCTTCCTTTGGAAAATCATCCCATGAAAGTGTCGCGACTTCGACGAAGACACCGGGAACGCTTATGTTAAAGTGTTCAGGATAACGTCCGGAGAACCCCTCCAGTTGCTCTCTAACCAGAGGGGCAATAACACCATCAATCAGGGCGCCATACTGCAACTGTTGCCGCTGTATTCCTTCCTGCACCTCTTCCTCTGTCGTAAACTCGTAGTCGATGTCCTCATGAAAAGAGTGGACCTCAACACAAATCTCTTCAGCTTCCTTTTTAACCACGATTGAGCCACTCATAATTAACATCCTTAGCTAGAGAGGTGGGCATTAAAACGGTATAAAAACGTGCTACATATTTTATTATTTTTCAATGGGCAGGAAGATGCAAGATCAAGAACTGACCACAAGGTCTTGACCCGTGTTTTTATTTCTGACTCCTCATGCACACATTCTTTTATTTATACTCCCTCATCTGAACTTTAACACCAGCAATTTCATTTTTATCAATAATCATCTCATAACCATCATCAAGACCATCATTAAGATTTAAAAGCTTCAAATGAACATATCCTTTTCCCCAATTTCCAATATTGCAAAAAATCTCTTTACCAGATTTTAATGTGATCCAAAATTTATCAACCTTGCCCTTTTCAGCTAGATTCTCAATATTCTGCCACATGTCAACTTTCATGGTAATTTTTCTACCCTCAAGGTCATGCATTTTCGCTGCACTCGCATCAGGTACACTGGCTATAAACCCCATACCAATAATTGCCACAAAACCTAAACCAGTTACTATATTAATCATCTTCATTTTAATCTCCATTACATTAAATATAATTTATCCTACCAGTACGCACAGCTCATTCCCTGCTCTTCAATTTGTAAAGATAGAAAATATTAACGTACTCCCTGGAGTATCTTCCCCCTTATTTGTTATGTCAACACAATAGATACTCTATAAACAAAGTTATATGATGTAAGATGTGGCTGGATATTTATTCCATTCACTATATGCTTTAAATGCGTGGGTACAAGGACTTATTATTTTCTCATGTTCAAGTTAGCCATACCCAATATACAATGAGAGCAGGACATCTATGTGTAAATATTACAAATTACTACCTGATAAAATATATTTTCATGAACTAGTAAGGCAGTGGAAACTATTGAGTTTTATGCTTGCTACGTACGGATTACTATATGGCGCTGAATATTACAAAATTGAGAGCTGGGACGTGGGTATAACACTAATACTTTCAGCTTCAACCTATCTTATAGCGCCATGGAGTGCTTATGTATTAGTGTCTGCAATTCGTTACCGACCAAAAAACTGGTTTTTTCACGCTGCGGCAGCAATATTCATGGGGATATTTGTAGTCGGTGGATTATCCTTCATATATCATGAATTAATTGGCAATAAGGTACTGTGGAATTCGTATCTTTTTGGATCAATTCCAATATTTTATATAGCTGGCTTTGTATGGCTATATCGTGGGTCACTGTCAGACTTTCTATTAAATATTAAAAGTTTGATCAGTAATGATATCGATCGCAGATGAAACGACTTATTAAGATTTTTTGCCTTATTCTGGCAACTGCGGGCTTTGTTCCTGTAAGTTGCACAACAGGGATGGTCATTGGACAAAAAATCATTAAAAAACTAGATGATCGATATGTTTCCAAAGGTGATAAAGTCCACTCATTTTTTATAGTCGTTGCTGAACCTGGAGAGCTAAACAATCCATTTCAGGTGATTGGTTTAAGTCAACTGGAAACACTTACTAATAACGCTGGCTCCCTATCATTTATGATGAGCAAGCCTAGCGGTAAGATAGAAACTGAATCAATAAGTTATTCCTATGAAATACTAAGCGATACTGTATCTGAACAGATAATAGAAGTTATTGAAGATCAAAAAGACGGTGACCGTACGTCATGGAGTCGCTACAGAGCTACTCAAGATAAAATAACACCTATCTCATCAAGAATGATTTATTTTGGCTATATGTTTAATGCATTTCCTTATGCTTTTGGAATCGCATTGGCGCTGTATTTTTTTGGACGAACATTAAGCACAAAAATTTCACTTTCCGATAAAAAAAGCAGTCTTCATTAGATAAGAAACAATCCGGGTCAGAGAGCAATTAACTCTAATATTAGAAACGAAACCGGGGTCAGAACACAGTTGTTTCTAATATTAGAGAAAACTGTGTTCTGACCCCGGTTTTTTTTTAGGTGCTCCTTGTCAATTATCTCGTTTACTTTCTTCTCAAGGATCAAACTCCGGGGTCAGGTCTTTCATTGTGTGCACAATGAAAGACCTGACCCCTTTCTCCTTCAACGATTTGTTAGCTTTCATTGTGATGCACTATATATTTGGAACGTTCATGTAGCTCATCAAATGTAATGATTTCAGGGTTTGTAGTGTTCTTACGGTATAGTTCAAACGAGCGATATTTTTCACTATTAATACCATGCTCGTTTGTGAACTCACTTAAATCACCGATAACTAGGTATGATTTTGGCTGATAGTTAAAAATATCTTCACCTGTTAGGTACCCGTCAGCTTCTGTCATTGATATTTTACTTGTAAGCGTTTCAACTGCATCAGCGACTGTGCCTTGTACTTGAGCTACAGCACCAGCTAGTTCTTTGGATGGTGCAAAACAACCAGCCCTATAAGCAGTTTTTTCTAGTAAAGCAGTTTTATGAGTTTTAATTTCTACAAAGCATAGGTTCGATATGATGCCTCTTGTTTTCATTAGGGCATCGACTCTTTTTCCATAACTGCTAACATTATGACCTTTAACTACCTGTTCAAGTTTTTTATCATCAAGACTTGATAAAAATATATATCCTAAACCGTACCCAAATACCCAAGGGTTTTTTTCAAAATATTTTTGCCATAAGCCTTCTGCCGTTGTTTCATACTGCACCCTTAATTTTGCAAAGTAATCTTCACTCTCGAGTAATTGCTTATACACCTCAAGTTGTTTTTTTCTATAACCGACAGCGACAACATCTTCTTTTGTTACTTCGGATTTTAATATTTCCGTAAATATTTCACGGTTTTCGTGAAGCAGTCTTTTAGCTTGGTTGCTTGAAACAACAAGGTTTTGTATTTCTTCATCTGTAACGTCTACACGACCTCTGCTTTTTAGCTGGACAAGATGAATGTTGTTTAGAAACTCTATTAGCTTATCTATTTCTTCTCCAATGAACGAAAAACTAGAGTTGTGTGGTTTTTCAGTTGCTACTGTATAGCCTTGGATACTTAATACGAATAAGCCTCTGTCATCTTCAAAGAATTTCGCAGTTATTATTGATTTTGCGTCGTCTTTATGACGCAAAACCAACTCATCTTTTATTTTTGCAAAAGCATAGCTCGTTGGAGATTGGATTAATTTTGTGGCAATTCTTATTTGACGAGAATCATCACCAAATGAGGTGAGACTAGGGCTTATATAAGTCTTGCCCTCTTTGGGATTTTCGTAATTGTCAGAATCACTCATAATTTATTTTGTAAAGCTAACGTATGTTAGACGGATACCGGAATATTGAGATATACGGAATCCGTATATCTCAATATTCCGGTCATGTGGTTTCTTCCTTCGGGTATGTGGATCTCTCCATAAATTTGATGTGGTTATAGCACGCTTTCAGGTGGTGCTCAATGATGGTCTTAGGTTTTAGCGTTCTTCAATTCATCCCCACACCTTCTTTGCTTTACCCCCATATTTCGCTAAAATGGGCGGCCTTGCCTGTGATTTCTGCGGGTATCGGATCAACAGTGCGCCGAGTACCGGTTTCAGTATAAAAGAGCCTGATAAAGCCCGTGTTATAGGGTTTTAAGGGTGTTTTTGGAAAAAATATGAGCTCAACATTGCAAGAACAAATCAAGTTAGGCCTGCCTGAAAAACAGGGTTTGTATGACCCGGCGTTTGAAAAAGATAGCTGTGGTGTCGGCTTTGTCGCTCATATCAAGGGTGAGCCCAGTCATCAGATCGTGCTGGATGCGGACCATATGCTGCAGCGCATGGAGCATCGCGGTGGTTGTGGCTGTGAAGCGAACACCGGTGATGGCGCGGGTATTCTTACCGGCATGCCGCACGATTTCATGGTTAAAGTGGCGCGCAATGATCTGGGTGAAGTGCTGCCGGGCGTGGGTCGATACGCCGCCGGTAACGTGTTTTTCCCGCAGGATGAACAGCAGCGCGCGCACTGCAAGCAGACCATAGAAAAAATTATCGAAGAGCAGGGCCAGCGCCTGATTGGCTGGCGCGATCTGCCGGTGGACACCGATGGCGCCGATGTCGGCCCGACCGCGCGTGTTTCGCAACCTTATATGAAGCAGCTGTTTATTGCCGCCGCGGAAGGCCTGGCGGACAGCGATTTCGAGCGCCAGCTCTACATTATCCGCAAGCGCAGCACGAATTCATTGCGCGCCGATAAGAACCTGAGCCAGCGCACGCTGTTTTATATCTGTTCGCTGTCGCCGCGCATCATTATCTATAAGGGCATGTTGAACGCGCTGCAGGTGAAGGCCTTTTTCCCTGATCTGGTCGACGAAGATTACAAAACCCATCTGGCGATGGTGCATTCACGTTTCAGCACCAACACTTTCCCGTCATGGGATCGCGCCCAGCCGAACCGTTTCATGAGCCATAACGGCGAGATCAATACGCTGCTGGGTAACAAGAGCTGGATGACGGCTCGTCAGGGCATGGTCAGCAGTGAGCTGTTCGGTGCCGACATTGACAAGCTGTTTCCGATTGCGGAAGACGACTGTTCGGATTCCGGTAATTTCGACAACGTGCTCGAGTTCCTGCTGATGTCCGGCCGTACCCTGCAGGAAGCGGTGATGATGATGGTGCCAGAAGCCTGGCAGTCTGACGACAACATGGATGCGGACAAGAAGAATTTTTACCGCTACAACTCGGCGCTGATGGAGCCGTGGGATGGCCCGGCTTCGATCGCGTTCACCGATGGTCATTACATCGGCGCCACGCTGGATCGCAACGGTTTGCGCCCCAGCCGTTATTACGTCACCCACGATGACCGTGTGATCATGGCGTCTGAAGTTGGCGTGATTGACATCGAGCCCAGCAATGTGAAATTCAAGGGCCGTCTGCAACCGGGCAAGATGTTCCTGATCGACTTTGAACAGGGTCGCATGATTCCCGATGAAGAATTGAAAGCCGATTTCGCCAAACAGCGGCCTTACGGTCAGTGGCTGAAAGAGCAGGAAATCAAACTGTCTGACCTGTCGCCGAATAAAGAGCCGCACGGTTTTTACCCGGAGACCTTGCTGCCGCGCATGCAGGCGTTCGGTTACACCGTTGAAACCATGCAGTTTATGCTGCTGCCGCTGGTGCGTGAGTTGCGTGACCCGGTCGGCTCCATGGGCAACGACTCGGCGCTGGCCTGTCTGTCAGACCGCCCGCGCATGATTTACGATTATTTCAAACAGCTGTTTGCGCAGGTGACCAACCCACCGATCGATTCGATTCGTGAAGAAGTGGTGATGTCGCTGGAGTGTTACATCGGGCCTGAAGCCAATCTGCTGGAAACCACCGAAAAGAACGCACACCGTCTGCGTGTGCCGCACCCGATTCTGACCAACGAAGAACTGGAAGCGCTGAAGCACATGAACCACCGTGGCTGGCGCACGATGACGATTGATATTACCTATGATCAATCGGAAGGCACCGCGGGTCTGGAAAAATGTCTGGATGAGATCTGCCAGCAGGCTTCGCAGGCGATCGAAGATGGTTACAGCTTAATTATTCTGTCTGATCGTAATATCGGACCAGAGCGCGTCGCGGTCAGCTCCCTGTTGGCGAGCAGTGCGGTGCATCATCATCTGGTGAACCAGCAGCAGCGCACCCGTATTGGTATCGTGCTGGAAACCGGTGAAGCTCGTGAAGTGCATCACCATTGTTTGCTGGTGGGTTACGGCGCGGATGCGATCAATCCTTATCTGGCTTTCGAAGCGCTGTTCCAGGCGAAACGTGATGGCCTGCTGGAAGAGCAGGAATTCCCGAATGATGACTCCATCGTTTATGACTACCGTAAGGGCGTGGCCAAGGGCATGCTCAAGGTCATGGCGAAGATGGGCATTTCAACCTTGCAGTCTTACAAAGGCGCACAGATTTTCGAAGCAGTGGGTCTGGGCGAAGAAGTGGTTGAGCGTTGTTTCAAAGGCACCGCCAGCCGTATTAAAGGTGTTGGTTTTGAAGTGCTGGCCGAAGAGTCGTTGCGTCGCCACGAAATTGGTTACCCCGGCCGTGATGTGGTGACCCTGCCGGTGTTACCGAACCCCGGTGATTATCACTGGCGTTCCGGTGGTGAAACCCACATGTGGAACCCGGATACGATTGCCAACATTCAGCTGGCCGCGCGTAACAATGACAAAGATGCCTACGCACGATTCGCGAGATTTTCCAATGACGAAGCCACCCGCAAATCAACCTTGCGTGGTTTGTTAACGTTTAAGAAGAACGTCAATGGCGGCCCGATTGCTATCGACGAAGTTGAACCCGTCAAAGAAATTGTAAAACGTTTTGCGACCGGCGCGATGAGCTTCGGTTCTATTTCCGCCGAAAGTCACGAGTCACTGGCGATCGCCATGAACCGTCTGGGTGGTAAATCCAACACCGGCGAAGGCGGTGAAGATGCTGAGCGTTTCACGCCGATGGCCAATGGTGATTCCAAACGCTCCGCGATCAAGCAGATTGCTTCCGGCCGTTTTGGTGTGACCAACTGGTATTTGACCAATGCCGATGAATTGCAGATCAAAGTAGCCCAGGGTGCGAAACCGGGCGAAGGCGGCGAGCTGCCGGGTTCCAAAGTGGATGATCATATTGCCCGTCTGCGTCATTCTACGCCGGGCGTCGGCCTGATCAGCCCACCGCCGCATCACGATATTTATTCGATCGAAGACCTGTCGCAGCTGATTCATGACCTGAAGAATTCAAATCCATCGGCGCGCATCAGCGTCAAACTGGTTTCAGAAATTGGCGTTGGCACGATTGCTTCCGGTGTGGCCAAAGCGTTCTCTGATCATATTGTTATCGCCGGCCATGATGGCGGTACCGGTGCCTCACCGTTAACTTCGGTGAAACACGCGGGTCTGCCCTGGGAGCTGGGTCTGGCGGAAACCCACCAGACGCTGGTGATGAACGACCTGCGTTCACGCGTGGTGCTGCAGACCGACGGCCAGCTAAAGACCGGTCGCGATGTCGCCATGGCCGCGTTGCTGGGCGCAGAAGAATATGGTTTTGCGACCGCGCCGCTGATTACGCTGGGTTGTATCATGATGCGCAAATGTCATCTCAATACCTGCCCGGTCGGCATCGCTACGCAGGATAAAGAACTGCGCAAGAAATTCAAAGGCAAACCTGAGCATGTGGTGAATTATTTGTTCATGGTCGCCGAAGAAATGCGCGCCATCATGGCCGAGCTGGGCTTCAGAACGGTCAACGAAATGATTGGCCGCGTTGATGTGCTGGAAACCGATATTGCGCTGGATCACTGGAAAATGAAAGGTCTCGACCTGGCCATGATTCTGGCACCGGCGGTTAAGCCGCATGATGCCGTCGATGTCTATTGCACCATGAAACAGGACCACGGTCTGGACAAGGCGCTGGATAACCAGATTATCGAACTGGCACAGCCGGCGATTAAGAACGGCGAGAAGGTCCACATGGAGTTGCCGGTGGTTAACATTAACCGCGTGGTCGGCACCATGCTGTCGCATGAACTGGCCAAGGCCCGTCAGGGTAAGGCGCTGCCGGACAACACGGTGCACATCAAGCTGAACGGTTCTGCCGGTCAGAGTCTGGGTGCCTGGTTGTACGAAGGTGTTACCATCGAACTCGAAGGCGACGCTAACGATTATGTTGGTAAGGGTCTGTCGGGTGGTCGCATTATTGTTTATCCACCGGGCAACAGCAGTTTTGTCGCCGAAGAAAATATTATCGCCGGTAACGTGGTGCTGTATGGCGCGACCAGTGGTGAAGCTTATTTCCGGGGTATCGCCGCCGAACGTTTCTGTGTGCGCAACAGTGGCGCAACCACGGTGGTTGAAGGCGTCGGTGATCACGGTTGTGAATACATGACCGGTGGCCGTGTGGTTGTACTGGGTGAAACTGGTCGTAACTTTGCCGCGGGTATGAGTGGTGGCATCGCTTACATCTGGGACCGCAACGGACAGTTCGTTAACAACTGTAATCCGGGCATGGTTGAGCTGGAAGAAGTTGAAGCCGATGAAGATATCGAAGAGCTTAAGACTTTGATCGAGAACCATCTGCGTTATACCGGTTCAACAGTGGCGCGCGGCGTTCTGGAAAAATGGGATGTAGCGCTCAAGCAGTTCGTTAAAGTCATGCCGACCGATTACAAGCGTGTACTGGCAGAAATGAAACAGCAGGATGCTGCGGCGTAAATAATCGCCAGTTTGTTATTGGCAATTATCAGCAAAAAACAAAAATTTTAGAGAAGATGTAATGGGTAAACCGACTGGCTTTAAAGAATTTGAACGCAAGACTGAAGCGTACCGTGATGTCACGATAAGGTTGCAGGATTATAACGAGATCTTCACCGGCACTCACGATAGCGACCAGCTACAAACGCAGGGCGCACGCTGTATGGATTGTGGCGTACCGTTCTGCCAGTCCAGCACGGGTTGTCCGATCAGTAACCTGATCCCGGAGTGGAACCATCTTGTTTATACCAGCGAGTGGCGCAACGCTCTGGATCGTTTGCACAAAACTAACAACTTCCCCGAATTTACCGGCCGTGTCTGTCCGGCGCCTTGCGAAGGTTCCTGCGTACTGGGTATTAATAATCCCGCAGTGACCATCAAAAATATCGAGCACGCCATTGTCGATCGCGGTTTTGAAGAAGGCTGGATTAAGGCACAGGTACCCGAATCACGCACCGGCAAAACAATTGCGGTGGTGGGTTCGGGACCGGCCGGTCTGGCGGCCGCAGCGCAACTGAATAAAGCCGGCCACTCGGTGACCGTGTACGAACGCGCTGATCGCATCGGTGGTCTGCTGATGTACGGCATCCCCAATATGAAGCTGGGCAAAGACGTGGTGCAGCGTCGTGTTGATCTGCTGCACGCCGAAGGTGTTGAATTTGTCACCAATGCCGACGTTGGCGGTAGTGGTGAAAATGCCATTGATATCAAAAACCTGCTGAAAGAAAATGATGCCGTCTTGCTCGCGACCGGCTCGACCAAAGCACGTGACATGGATGTGCCGGGGCGCGACCTGAAGGGCATTCATCTGGCCATGGATTTTCTGACCGCCAATACCAAAAGCCTGCTCGACTCCGATCTGCAGGACGGTCACTACATTTCCGCCAAAGATAAAAAAGTGATTGTGATCGGCGGCGGCGATACCGGTACGGATTGTATTGGTACTTCGATTCGCCACGGCTGTGCCTCGATCGAGAATTTTGAATTATTGCCACAACCTCCGGTTGAGCGCGCAGCAGATAATCCATGGCCGCTGTGGCCTTTGATCTATCGCGTGGATTACGGCCATCAGGAAAGCATGGAGCGTTTCGGTCGGGATCCCCGAGATTACTGTGTCCTGACCAAAGAATTTATTGGGAATGATGCCGGTCATGTCAGCGGTGTTAAGACCGTTGAGGTGAAATGGAGCAAGTCAGAGAATGGCCGATGGAACATGGAAGAAGTGGCCGGATCTGAAAAAGTCTGGCCCGCCGACCTGGTGATGCTGTCGATGGGCTTCACCGGGCCTGAGCAGTACGCCAGTGATGCTTTAGGTGTGGATTACGATGAGCGCGGTAACTACAAGGCGACCTATGGCCAGTACAAAACCAGTGTAGACGGTGTGTTCACGGCGGGTGACTGTCGCCGTGGTCAGTCGCTGGTGGTCTGGGGGATCAATGAAGGCCGTGAAGCCGCGCGTGAAATTGATAAATACTTGATGGGTAATAGCGTTTTACCCTAGCCTGATAACTGTCTGTGTAGCGTTATTTTACAGGCTGTTGTCGGCACTTTTCGATATAGCGATCTAATACTTTGTCACTGTTTGCTTCAAAGTCGATAAACTCAAGTCCAAGTATATACTGGTCCTGCGAAAGTCGGCGTGCGACTACAATTTTGCAGCGCGAATAGAGCTTTTTATCACCTGAAACGGGTAATTTTGCTACTACTTTAAGTTTAATTTGATCCAGGGGTCGTTTCTGAATGCCGCGGGGTTCAATTTCATTGGCGATTAGGCTGTCACATTTAAACTGTAATCCAAGTGTGGAAATATTACAGGCCTCAACCGATAAAATGGTGCCATCCTCCAGAACCAGATCAATCGGGAGCTGAATCGGGTATCTATGTTCAAGTCTGCGTTCTTTCAATTTGGGCACGGTCATTATTTGTATGTTTAATAAGATGAATATTCTTAATTGTAGTACAAGATGTCCAAAAAAGTGAAGATCACAGGCTTGCCGGGTTTTTATTGAAATAACAATAACTTACACGAGGGGTTGTTTGATGGTTGAAGCTATTAATATCCAGGAAATGATTGATGCCTACGTGGTTCCGTGGACGATTAATATCACCATGGCGCTGGTTATCTTCGTGGTGGGTAAGTTTGCTGTTGGTGTAATCAGCCGACTGGTCAAGAAGCTGATGCGAAAGGCAGGCCTTGACACAATCCTGGTTGCCTTCATTAGCTCGATCATCAAAACAGTATTGCTGCTGTTTGTCGCTGTCGCCTCCTTGAATCAACTGGGCGTTGATACGACCTCGTTGATAGCCCTTATTGGTGCCGCCGGTCTGGCCATCGGCCTGTCTTTACAGAGCACACTACAGAATCTTGCCGCCGGTGTGATGCTGATTATTTTCCGGCCGTTCAAAGGTGGCGACTTTATCGACGCCGGTGGTGTCATGGGTACGGTAGAGAAAATAAATATTTTTAATACCGTAATGCGTACCGGTGATAACCGCGAAATCATTGTACCCAATGGCTCCATCTATGGCGGCACCATCACTAATTATTCAGCACGCGAAACCCGGCGCGTCGACATGGTTTTCGGCATCGGTTACGACGACGATATACGCAAGGCCAAGGACATCATCAACAGTGTTCTGGCTGCTGACGAGCGTGTGCTGAAAGATCCTGAGCCGCTGGTGGCAGTAGCCGAGCTCGGTGACAGCAGCGTTAATTTTAACGTGCGCCCCTGGTGCAATACCGGTGATTACTGGAACGTCTATTTTGATACCCACGAAAATATAAAAATTGCTTTTGATGAAGCGGGTATTTCCATACCCTATCCGCAGATGGATGTGCATATGAATAAAATTGATTAAAGAAATAAAAAAAGGCAGAAATATGAATGTTATAAAAATTATCAGTGCAGCCAGTTTGCTAGTGGGTTCTGCAACGGCTGTTGCAGCAGAGGAAGTGAAGTCGCCGTGGAAAAGTTCTGCGGAGCTGGGTTATGTGAATGTCTCCGGCAACACCAATACTGAAACGCTGAAGGCAGCGATAGATATTTCATATGAAGTAGAAAAATGGGCGCACAAGGTGCATGCTGATGCGCTCTCGTCCAAAACTGAGACGACCGATACCACGGTTGTCCCCGCAGTGACAAAGAATGAACGCAGCGCTGCAAAATGGCTGGTATCCGGCCAGTCTGATTACAAGTTTACCGATTTCGATTATTTTTATGCCTTAGCGAGCTATGAAGATGATCGCTTCAGTGGTTTTGATTATCAGGCAAAATTTGGTCTTGGTTATGGTCGTCGCGTGATACACACTGATAATCATGAGCTCAGGCTGGAAGTCGGTCCTGGCTATCGCAGATACCGTCTTGAGCAGCTCCCGCCACCGGCGCCAGTCGAGAAGACGCATGATGAAACGCTGCTGCGCCTGAATGCCGGTTACGCCTGGATGATTTCTGAAACTTCTGTCTTTAAGGAAGACCTGACCTATGAAGCCGGTCAGGATCAGGACGAGTGGAAATCAGTGACGGCTTTAACCGCCAAAATTAACAGCGCCCTGGCGATGAAAATTTCACACACGGTTAAAAATCTGGACAAGGTACCGGCAGGCAGCGAGCATTACGACAGGGAAACGGCGGTGACGCTGGTGTTTACTTTTTAATAATTAATATTTGAGATTATTATTGGGTTTTGAAAATCCGCCGGCGAGTTTTCGATGGCGGATTTTTTTATGGTTTTTGTAAAGCCGAGGCCGAAGCCGAAGCCCAGTCCGGGATAACCGCCGGGTCGATAGCAAATACCTGCATGCCCCAGAAATAAGTGGTTAACGTGATCAGGGTGATCGCAATCAGGTTGATGATGAAGCCGGTAATCACCATGTCGCGTATTTTTAACTGGCCCGAGGCAAAGACTATGGCATTGGGTGGTGTCGCCACCGGCATCATGAAAGCCATCGAGGCCGACAGCGTCACTGGCAGCATTAACAGTAATGGATTTATTTCGATGGCTTTGGCGATCGAGGCTACCAGTGGCAACAGCATCTCTGCTGTTGCTGTGTTGGAAGTTACTTCGGTGAGGAATACTACCATGGCTGAAACTGATGCGATCAGTGAAAAGATGCTGGCATCCTGCAGACCGATAAATTGCTGGCCGATGAATTCGGACAAGCCGCTGGCGGTGAAACCTCTGGCCAGCGCAAAACCACCGCCAAACAGTAAAACAATTTTCCACGGTAGTTCGCTGATGGTGTCGATATCCGCAATTTTTTTGAACCGGCTCTGGTTCCTGGAAGGAATAGCAAACAGCAGCAAGGCGGAAGCCATGGCAATGGTGCCATCGTTGATCAGCTTGCCGTGTTCGAACAGACGTGACCAGCCTGGTATAAGGAACTCGCCGATAATAATGTCCTGCCTGAAGATCCAGCAGAAAGCGGTCGCGGTGAATACCGTGGCGACAATTTTTTCCTCAAAACTCATGGCCTGTTTTTTCCCGCCGATCACACTTGCGGACTGAGCTAGTGAAGGAAAATTTTTTCCGGTATAACGTGTAGTGATGACATACCATGCGGTGAACAGTAAGCCCAGTGTAAGTGGCAGGGCAAACATCAGCCATTGGGCAAATGAAATCGCGGGAGCCGATGGAAAAGTAATTTCGAAAATTCGTTGCATGGCCATGTTGGGCGGTGTGCCAATTAAGGTGCCGGTGCCGCCGATTGAGCAGGAATAGGCAATGCCGAGCATGAGCGCGGTCAATAGCGCCTGTCGGTCACTTTCATCGAGCTGCTCGGAAGTGCGCACATAAACAGCGAGACCAATGGGTAGCAGCATGGTCGCAGTGGCCGTGTTGGAAATCCACATCGACAGGCCTGCACCGGTCAGCATGAAACCAAATACCATCAGGCGAGTGCTGCCATGAAACCAGCTGATGATGCGCAGCGCGATGCGGCTGTGCAGATCCCAGCGCTGCATCGACAGCGCCAGCACAAAACCGCCAATGAAAAGAAAGATGGTGGAGTTCATGTAAACGCTGGCGACTTCCTTGCCCGAAGTGATGCCGAGCAGCGGAAACAAAACCAGCGGCAATAGCGCGGTGGCGGCGAGTGGCAGCGCTTCAAGAATCCACCATGTCACCATGAGCACGGCCACCGCCGACATGTTTTGTATCGACGGGCTGGGGAAAACCGGTAGCCAGAGCACAACAAAAAAAAGTACCAGCCCTAACCACAGACCAAAGTTTTCAAAACGGGGTTTAAGTGGTTGCATAGACATTCAGGGAGATTAACAGGATTGATTATGCCGTGAAAGACTATGCTGCAATGCATGCTCGACTTCATCATTAAAGCAGGCAAAGATGACGTGCTGCACGGAGCCTGTCTGACTGGCGTTGATCACTTCCTTAACGGCGATGTCACAGGCCTGAGCAATCGGGTAGCCATAAACACCACAGCTGATGGCCGGAAAAGCGATGGATTTTATGTGATGTTGATTAGCGATGTTCAGGCACTCGCGGTAGCATGACGCCAGCAGTTCAGCTTCATCATGGACGCCACCCCGCCAGATCGGACCAACGGTATGGATCACGTATTTTGCCAGCAGTTGATAACCTTTGGTGATTTTGGCTGCACCGGTTTCACAACCATTCAAGGTTCTGCATTCAGCTAGTAGCTCAGGTCCGGCAGCTCTATGTATTGCACCATCGACACCGCCGCCACCGAGCAAAGAATTGTTGGCGGCGTTGACGATGGCATCGACATCGAGCTGGGTGATGTCGGCCTTGATGATGTCGATTTTCATATCAGGTAATAACTAACATTTTTTATTTCTGGCAGGCAGTGCAATAGAAAGTAGATCGGTTCAGTTGGCTGATCTGTTTAATAGCCTTGCCGCAATTAGGACAGGCTTCGTGTGCACGGCCATACACATGTAACTGCTGTGCGAAATAACCGGGCTGGCCATTTTCACGAGTGAAGTCACGTAAAGTTGTGCCGCCATGTTCGATAGCGGCAATGAGTATTTGTTTGATGGCAGCAACCAGTTTTTCGCAACGAAGTATAGACAAGCTACCTGCCTTGCGAACAGGATTGATACCCGACAGAAACAGAGACTCGCTCGCGTAGATATTGCCGACGCCGACGACAATATGGCTATTCATAATAAAGGCTTTAACTGAACAATTACGTTTACGTGACTGAGCATATAAATAGTTAGCATTGAAGTCATCGGTTAATGGTTCAGGTCCGAGTTTGCTAAGTAGTTTGTGTTGTTCAATAGTCTGGTTTGTCCATAATACGCAGCCAAACTTTCTCGGGTCAGTTAAGCGCAGAACTATTTTATGGTTGAAAATAAAATCGACGTGATCATGTTTTCCAGCCGGGGTCGAAGGTGTGCAAATTTTTAAACTACCCGACATGCCGAGGTGAATAATAACTGTGTTGTTGTCAACAAAACCAAGCAGTAAGTATTTTCCACGGCGAGTTACTCGTTTGAGTTTCAGCGTTAATATTTTATTGGGTAGTGATTTTGGAATCGGCCAGCGTAGTTGATGTTGTCGAATAATGACATCACTAATGGTCTTGTTGAGAATGTGCGGTTCAATGCCTCGACGACTGGTCTCTACTTCAGGTAATTCAGGCATGACGGAATAAGTGTGACTACTGTGACTGGATGCTATTAATAAATTCATCAGGTGAAACCTGAAGAGTTTCGGTCATGGTTTCGTTGTTAAGATCATCGACTAATTTTTTGGCTGCGCCTGGCCTTAACAGGGTGTCGTAGTCCTCACTGTTGAAATGATATTCAAGCATGAGATCAGGTCGGGCAATAATCAACCATGGATCAACATCGGTGATATGGAATACGATAGGTGTGTCGTTATTTTTAACATTGACCTTAATTTCTGCTAATGATTTCCGTACTACATAATCGTGTACAGCAAATGCCTGTTTATGTGTCCACTGGTAGACGGTTTCTGTAATGGCATCAGTTGTGATGTTATCTGTGCTTTGCCATAGGTCAGCGTCATTGAGTGAGAGCGTTTGCTCGGGCAGGACAAGCTTGTTTATTTTTACAGCAGCAGGTAATAATTCCCGAGCAACAAGGGTACCAATTTGTGAGCTTAACAGAGGAAAATAATTGTCATCGATTAGATGTAATTCGTCGTTTATTTTCACGTAGCGCAGATTATTAATAGGATTGACTATGCCAAAGTCGATTTGTATATCGTTGAAGCGGATAAATGTGCCGCTTTTGTCGAGGCCGTATTTACCAAGGTCAAGGTTGTTAACATTGTATTGAGCGTGACTGGTTGTGCTGAGTAGACTGAGCAGGGTCTTGATTCGGAATTGATTTGCAGATATTTCGACCGGTTTAATCAGATGCCATTGTTGAGAGATTTTGCTTAGAATAATGTCACGTTGATTATGATGAATAGTGATTTGGTTGATGTTATTGGCAGGAATAACGCTGAGATTTTTTATGTTATTTTGATCTGCTTCATCGACAAATAAAAACATGCCCAGAGCAATTACTAGCAATAATAAAAATAGATTTATAAGCAGGCGTGAGCGCATGATTAGCGTTTGCGACGACTGAACCAGATAAATATGCCGATGAATAATAAGCCAGCAGGTAGTAATATAAAGAAGCCAAAGCTGATGATCAGTAGTTCTGTATCATCCAGCTGTAATTTCGTATCCGGTGCATTTTTGATGTCTATGGAGATTAAATCATCATCCCCATTGAGCCAGTCGATAATACCCAGGCCCAGGTTAAGGTTGGCGCCAACACCAATGTAGCTGTTGCTCAGAAAATCACTGTCTCCGGCGACAATGATTCGTTGGGATGCTTTGTCAGATTTTTCTTTGTTTTCGTTGAGTGTGCGTTCCAGTGCAATTACGATAGGCATCGGGCCAGCAAGATCACCTGAATTTGAGTCGAACACAAGTTCATTAATCAGGCTTTTTGTTTCAGACCAGCTCTGCGGTAATGATTGTGCTATGACAGTACTTTTCCATTCGTCGTTATCTTCGATCGTGATACCACGACTGACTGGGAACAAAGTGTTATAACTCAGGTTTTTTGTAATAGCATGGGGGTAATAATCTAGTACAGGAATCATTGCAGGGTGTTGAATGCCAAGGGTCTTACGTAAATTTGTATTGTTGTCAACAACAATGCCATCAACGAATTTAATATTAAGTAACTGTGCTAGCTCACTCAGGCCGTTAAGCTGTTCGCTGCTTGTTCCCGGGTCCATCATCCATAATAAATTTCCACCGTTTTCAATGTGTTTCCTTATATGTTCAATCTCACCTTTGAGGAGTGGTTTTTCAGGTGAGGCAATTACCAGTACATCTGTATTATCAGCTAGCGGAGCTTTCAGTAAATTATGGGAACTACTGATAATGCCCTTAGCAGTAAGCTGATTGGTGAATTGACTGTAATCAGTGTTCTCCTGACCTGAAGGTGCACGTTCGCCATGACCTTCGATAAAGACTGCTGAGCGATTGCCGCTGAAACTAAGTCGTTGTAGAGCACTGCTGAGTGTGGCTTCGCTTAATGAAGAGACTATTTCACTGCGGCCCTGATATTTAATAACGATCTGGCCGTAGCGTGTAACCTTGTCGAGTTGAGCTAATTCGATATTTATATCAGGATTGATTAGTTTGAAATTAAAATTATTTTTTTCGCGTTTGTAACGGTTAAGTATTTCTTCAATGGCGGTTTTTAATGTGGGATCATCCTGTATATAAACATTAACAGTGACCGGATCCTGCATTGTGGCTAATAAATCAATACTGCTTTGTGAAATTGTATTGCGTTGTCCCGCTGTCCAGTCGTACTGCACACTATATTTTTGACTGGCCCAGGCGAGTAAGCCAACAACGCAAAGTAACAGAATGATGAATATAATCTTTTGTATCTGTAATTGAAGGCGAATAGTTTTTGAGGTTTTCATGTGCGCTGCTCGTCCTTAACCCTGTAACCGTTCTGCATCCATCTGGCGGATAGTAAGTAGTAGAAAGGTGATAATGAACAATGCAAAATAAGCCAGATCTACACTATTTACCATGCCACGGAGTAAGGGGGTAACATGGTGAGTGAGTGAAAGATAATTGAATATGTTGTCTGCGCCATTGTTACTACTATTCTCGATTATCCATAGCAGTAGTAACAAACCAAAAGTGCTAATGGCAGCCACTACCGGATTGGCAGTTAGAGAAGATAAAAATAAGCCCGCTGCCGCAAAAGAGCACAACAAAAGTAATAAGCCGAGTAAGCCTGCTGCTAATTTTCCGAGATCGAGTTCTGTGCCCATCATCAATGATAGCGGCATCAAGCTGATCATGCCGATAAGGATAAGGTAGAACAAAGTGATGCCTAAAAATTTGCCAAAAACAATTTCACTAATACTGATGGGCGAGGAGAGTAAAAGTGTCAACGTGCCGTTACGGCGTTCTTCACTGATCAGGCGCATAGTTAATAATGGCGATATCATCAGTAAAATAATGCTGGCAACTTCCAGTACCGGGGCAGCGATGAGGTCGATAACACCTGGTGCATTGGGCAAAGTAGTTAGTTCTTTCTGAATAGAAAAGAAGGAGTCAATTTGGGTAAAAAATATCCAGCATAGAATAAGTTGAGTTACCGCCAGCACTGTCCAGGCCAATGGAGATAAAAACATGCTGCGTAATTCACGTAGGGCGATGTTTAGAATCATGACTCTATCTCTGCATTGTTTTTGTCAGATCTTTTTTCATCACTTAATGTGAGATCGACAAAAATTTGTTCTAACGTTTTCTCATGAGGGATCAACTTGATCAGCCCCCAATTATTTGCCACGGCAGCATTAACAATATTTTCTGCAGTTGAGTTGGTGGTGTGGACAAGAAAAGTATTGTCATTGATGCGTTCAACATTGTTGATGTCGGCAACTGCATATATTTGATTGATAGATGGTGGATGCAGCAATACGATCTCATGAAAACCGGCCGTACGTTCATCCAGTAAATCGGCCATATCTGCTTCGTAGACAAGCTTGCCTTTATTGATAATTTGCACCCGGTTACACACGGATTCTACTTCGGGCAGGATGTGAGTGCATAAAATAATGCCATGTTCCTGGCCTAGTTTGACAATTAAATCACGGATTTCACGAATCTGATTAGGGTCAAGACCTACCGTAGGTTCGTCCAGAATAATGACTTTGGGTGAATGCAGAATTGCCTGGGCGATGCCGACGCGCTGCTGGTAACCTTTGGATAAATTCGCAATTAAACGGTGACCGGATTCCATTAGACCGCAACGTGTTTTTGCCAGCTTAATGGCATTATCTATTCGAGGTTTTTCTATACGGTGAAGTCGGGCACAGTAAGCCAGATATTCATCGACCATCATTTCTTTATAGAGTGGCGGCTGCTCTGGTAGATAGCCGATTTCTGCTTTGGCTCGTTTGGGGTCATCCAGCAAGTCAAAGCCGTTGATATGAATTTCACCTTCATGGGGAGCAAGATTGCCGCTCAGCATTTGCATGGTGGTGGATTTACCAGCACCGTTGGGGCCAAGAAAGCCAAGAATATCCCCGGTCTTCAGCGTGAAGCTGATATTGTCTACAGCACGATGGTTGCCATAATAACGAACGAGATTGTTAACGGTAATAAGTGACATGCGTGGTTATTATTCCTGATTTGAACCGGCTTGCAAGTTAATTTTATCAAAGTTGAAGCAGAGTAACACAGAGGCCGATTCTATATAGCTAAATTAGATTTGTTTGGCTTGACGTTTATTGGCAATGCCCGTTTTTATTTCCTTTTTCTGTTGATTGATCAAACTATCAAAGTTGCCTTTTTCACCTGAGCTTAGGTAATCCTTTTCTAAGCTTGCACTGACTTCTTCCCTGGTCAGGCCTATTTCCGTCGTCAATATGTCATGGAGAAGTACAAATAACCGTTTCAATGAGATTTTCCATGTACTGCCTTCACGTTGGTAGATTGAGTTGCTGAGTTGAAAAAAATTATTAAAAGCAGATTGGCCGAGAATAATCGGTAAAGTATTTTTGAAACGACCTGAGTTGCCAATCATGTCCCAGTAGCGCGCGAAACGATTGACTGCCTGCATGGTGTAAAAATCAATGTCGCGAGTGCTGAGTATGTTGTAGGGTGCTTTTGGATTGTAACGTAGCTGATATATGCCTGTATGCCGGTTAATGGGCGCGCCGCGTAAACGTTTAAGAATTCCAAGCTGAATTTCATGGGGCTTAAGCGCGACCAGTTGGTCAAAGCTTCGGGCAAAATTTACCAGGGTATCACCGGGCAGGCCAAAGATCAGGTCAGCATGAATGTAAGCCTCGGTTTCTTCTCTCAGCCAGAGCAGATTGTCGCAGGATTTTTTATTGTCCTGTTTGCGGCTGATTAGATCCTGGATAACGGGATCAAAGGTCTGGATGCCGATTTCAAACTGCAAAGAATGTTTTGGAAATTTTTTTATAGTGTCTTTGAGCTTGTCAGGCAGATTGTCAGGCACGACTTCGAAATGCAGGTACAGATCGTCGGTCATGCGTTGCAGAAAGAACTCCATGATAGCGACGCTGGTGCTGACTTTTAAATTAAAGGTTCGATCAATGAATTTGAAATTTCGGGCGCCGCGTTGATATAGCTTGTCGATTTCATCCAGAAACTTGCCTAACTCGAAAGGTTTTGAGGTTTTGTCGAGTGCGGACAAACAAAATTCACATTTAAAAGGGCAGCCGCGTGACGCCTCGACATAAATCATCCGGTTGCGGATGTCCTCATCGCTGTAATAGGCATACGGTAGATCGAGCTGGTCAAGGGCGACGATTTCGCCGGTGATGATTTTTTCCGATGGCCTGCGTCCTGACAGCAGCTGTTCGCAGAGTTTTCTTAAACTAATTTCACCTGCGCCTTCAATGACATAATCGGCCAGATTGACCACATCGGGGTGGTCAGGGTGGTGACTGACCTCCGGGCCACCCAGCACGATGAGTGTGTCCGGTGATATTTGTTTGATCAGGGCCACGGTCTGGCTCACTTCCTCAACGTTCCATATGTAAACACTAAAGCTGATAATCGTGGGGTTTATTTGTAACAAACGCTCGGCGATGTCGCCGGGGCGTTGATGAATGGTGAATTCTTCAATTTGGGCGCGTGACTGCAAGCTGCCCAGATTGGCGAACAGATAGCGCAAACCAAAGGCGGTATGCATATAACGGGCATTGAGCGTGGTGAGAAGAATATCGGCCATAGCTGGCAGTATACGATGTCTATATAAGGTTGGTGTTCAGTCTGGCTGACGCATTCTACACAGTAATGTTGTCTGAACCACTATTTATAAAAACCCTGTATTTAGTTGCTTTATTTCTAAGTGGTAATCATTATCGTTTGTATTGCGGATTTAATCTTATTTAGGGGTTATGAGAATGATGATAGCTACAACGGTAACAGGTGCACCAGGAGTAACTGCAAAGGGGTCAGTTTCAGTAAGGCGTTTTCCATATGCGCCTAAAGACTGGGATGTCAATGTCACTCAATCTATTGCTCAGGCAGAGCATTTGACGCTTGAGGATGATCATTGGGAATTAATAAGATGCTTGCAGGAATACTACAGTAAAACCGATTTTCCCAGGCTGCGTCAGGTCACCGATGCGCTGAATGAAAACTTCCATAAGAAAGGCGGCATGAGATATTTGCATCAAATAATGCCGAAGGGCCCGATTGCACTGGGCTGCAGGCTGGCGGGGCTGAAAGTGCCGGCTGGTTCGGTAGATCTATCATTTGGTAGCGTCGCCTGATTGGTCGCGGAGTTTTCACAGGTCATAAAAAAACCCGGTTCAGGCCGGGTTTTTTTATCAAGCTCGAAAAATAAGTTGTACTTATTTAATTTTCGCTTCTTTATACATGACGTGCTTACGGGCAACCGGGTCGAATTTCTTCATTTCCAGTTTTTCAGGCATAGTACGTTTGTTCTTTGTAGTGGTATAAAAGTGACCAGTGTCAGCAGATGAAACCATTTTAATTTTATCGCGCATAATAATCGTCTCTTGAGTTGGGTGGCTTAAACTTTCTCGCCGCGTGCACGCATTTCAGCTAGTACCACGTCGATGCCTTTTTTGTCGATAATACGCATAGCGCTAACTGCAAGGCGTAGTCTGACAAAGCGTTTTTCACTTTCTACCCAGAAACGGTGATGCTGCAAATTAGGCAAGAAACGGCGTCTTGTCTTGTTATGAGCATGGGATACGTTGTTGCCGGACATAGGTCCTTTACCGGTGACTTGGCATACTCTAGACATCTTTCTAACTCCAAATAAGGTATAAATGTCCCTGCAAACAACAGGCGACTAAAACAGCCGGCAATTCTAGCGGAGAAAGGGGCTTCTGACAAGCTGGAATCAGTACATTTAGCTGGCGAGTCTGTAGTGGTATAGTTGCGGCTGGTTTAATGAGTGAATGATAGCGATTATGGCTGCGGATACAGTATTTATTGAAGACCTGCGCATCGAAACCATCATAGGAATCTATGACTGGGAACGTGAAATCAGGCAGATAGTGAGCATTGATCTGGAAATGGCGGCAGATAACACCAAAGCGGCGGCCACTGAGCGCATTGAAGATGCCCTCAACTATAAAGCGGTGGCCAAGCGGCTGATCCAGTTTGTCGAAGACAGCGAATTCCAGCTGGTGGAAACCATGGCGGAGCGCATTGGCGAGATCGTACTGAATGAGTTTAACGTGCCCTGGATGAGGCTGAAACTCAGCAAACCGGGCGCAGTCACCGGCTCCAAAGCGGTTGGTGTCATCATCGAACGCGGCAGCCGGGGGTAATATGGCCAGAATCTATATCAGCCTGGGCAGTAACATCGAACGCGAGATTAATACCCGCGCAGGCGTCAAAGCCCTGCGCGAATGTTTCGGCGAGCTCGAGCTGTCTTCCGTGTACGAAAGTGAAGCAGTCGGCTTCGATGGCGACGCTTTCTACAATATGGTGATTGCCTGTGATGTCGATGAGGACGTGCACAGCGCCAATCAGAAATTACGGCAGATCGAAGACGCCAATGGCCGTGACCGCGTCGGCCCCAAATTTTCCTCACGAACACTGGACCTGGATCTGTTGCTCTACGACGATCTCATCCTGAATGAGAACGGCCTGAAACTGCCGCGCGAAGAAATTCTGCATAATGCTTTTGTGCTCTGGCCGCTGGCCGAGATCGCACCGGATCTGGTGCACCCGGAAGCAGGTAAATCGTATGCCGAACTGTGGCAGGCTTTCGACAAGAGCAAGGAAAACCTGAAACCCATCGAATTTAATTTCGATTGAAAAGTTAAAACAAAAAGAGTCAGAGAAATTTAAGTATGATCATTACGCTTTCGCCCTCAAAAGGTCAGGACTTCGAAACGCCCATCAAAAAGCACAAGCACACCGCGCCAGCGGATCTGGACGATTCACAATTGCTGATCAAGGAATTACGCAAAATCAAAACCGGTGAGCTGCAGGCAATGATGAGCATCAGCGAAAATATCGCCAGCCTTAACGTCGAACGCTTCAAACAATTCAAAACACCGTTCACCACCAGTAATGCCAGGCAGGCCATCTTTGCATTCAAGGGTGATGTCTATGGTGGTATTAATGTTGAAAACTTTAGCGCCGATGATCTGGACTATGCACAAAAGCACCTGCGCATTCTTTCCGGACTGTATGGCTGCCTGCGACCACTGGATTTGATTCAGCCGTATCGACTGGAAATGAAAACCAAATTGCACAACCCTCGCGGCAGTGACCTGTATAAATTCTGGGGCGAGCGTATTACCGATAGCATCAACAAAGAACTGGTCAGGCAGCAGGAGCCGGTGCTGGTCAATCTCGCTTCCAATGAATATTTCAAAGCCGTCAAGCCGAAGCTGTTAAAAGGCCGATTGCTCAATATCAATTTCAAGGAAAGCAAAGACGGCAAAACAAGAATTGTGGCCATCTTCGCCAAACGCGCGCGCGGCATGATGACCGATTACATACTGCGTAACCGGATAGAGAAGCCGGAAGACATAAAGAAATTCAAGGCAGGTGGTTATAAGTTTTCCAAAGCCGATTCAGATGATTCGCAGTGGACATTTGTCCGGCCGCAACCGGATAAATAGTTACATTCGTTGATTGCCGCCGCTGTCGATATTTTCACGCTGAACAACCGGACAGGGTACAGACCCGTAGGAGCAGAAAACGCAGCAGTCACCCTGAACAGGTTTTAATATGACATGGCAGTTTTCGCATTCATAAAACCACTGACAGGCATCATCAGGCATGGTTTCAGTTTTCTGGTGGCCACACTCGGGGCAGGTCAGCGTAGATTGATAGATGATTTCGCTCATGACGAAATAAGTATAGCACCCCGTTTTTCCAGTTAATATGTTCGAGGCAAGTAATGGATATAGGTTCGATTGAATGTAACATGTACGCCGATATTTCGGGACAGGATTGCGCCGCGCCATTTTCAAAACTGACCGAAGCTATTGATGCGCTGCAACCGGGCATGAAACTTTTAGCTGTCAGCCAGAAAGAAGCCATGCAATCGGATGTGCCTGCTTACTGCAGACAGATGAATCTTGAACTGGTTGATCAGGGCGAAGATGATCAGCAGTTTTATTTTTTGATAATGAAGTGAGAAGGGCTAACATATAAGTCCTGTCACGTTTCATATCGATATTAACCAGGGAATATCTCCAATGAATGATCAGAAAATAAAAGTACGTGTTACTGAAACAGATATGATGATAGAGGCGGGTATTTTTAGTAAACACGAAGATAGAATCGAAATTGTTTTAGGTGAAGGCGTGCATAGTGTGAAGTGTGAGCTAATACCTACCGCCAATGGTAATGCCTATGTAGGCTCAGCCATGGGGCGTGAAATTGTTTACGAAAGAAGCCGTGAACAGGTGAAGGCAGATATTGCAGTAGAAACACACGACTACCGCGATTCAAGGCGTCGATAAATCAGTTTCGTATATCTCTTTGGTGAGTTTTAGGCGGACTCAGTCGGCCACTGAGTATGTAGATAAAGTGTTTCAACTTCCTGCCTGGCCCATGGTGTTTTACGTAAAAATTTGAGACTGGAGTTGATGCTCGGTTCATTGCTAAAACATTTAATATGGATACGGCGACTCAGTTCTTCCCAGCCATAATATTCTGCCAGTCGAGTCACCACCATCTTTAGTGTTACACCGTGCAGCGGATCCTGTACGGTTTGTTTATCTTTATGATGGTTTTTTGTCACGAGTCCAGTCCGAGTCTGGAGTGGTATCCGCTTTTTTAACGCGAATCTTGCTGCCTGCTATTTCCTGACCATTAATAGTCTTCATGGCTGCTTTGGCTTCCCCTTGTTTGGGCATACCGACAAAACCAAAACCTTTGGAACCACCGGTTTTTTCATCCATAACCAGGTTGCAGAACTGTACCGTACCGTGGGCTTCGAACATGGCACGAAGTTCTGCTTCGGTGATGCTGCGAGCGAGATTGCGTATCAGTAGTTTCATGGGACACCGTGTTATTATCAATAACGGGAATTATACCGCTCATAGTGAGAAGTGGTGGAAATTTTTAAAAGGTTTTAATTGGGGTGTGGAATTATGAGTGGGTCAATCTATAAAGGTGGCTGTCTGTGCGGCAAAGTTCGCTTTGAAATATCCGGCAAAATACAAAATATCGTTTATTGCCATTGCTCGCGCTGTCGAAAAGCTCAGGGCAGCGCCTTTGCGACGAATGGGAATGTGGATGCTGAAAAATTTATATTTATTTCAGGAGAAGAAGCGATGACTGGTTATGAATCAACGCCCGGTCAGACAAAGTACTTCTGTCAACATTGTGGCTCACCCATTATCAGCAAAAGTTTATCAAATCCAGATAAAGTGCGGGTCCGACTTGGTGTTATCGAATCGAATATTAATGAAAGACCGGCAGCGCATATATTCACCACGTCTAAAGCTAACTGGGAAGAAATCAGTGATGACTTACCTCAATATGAGTTTTACGAATCAGATAGATAAGGGCAGTGTCCGTGGTTGATAAATAAACTCCTGTGTCTTGAAATGAAATTGTATTTTAGTTGTCCAATTCTTACGTGCGTTAATGTGTGCGAGAAGGTTGGGAGTCAGTTTGCAGTGAAAATGTCGGATAAGCTGGATTTCAAAAAGGGCCGGTGGATCGGTGGATCGGTGGATTTGGTTATGCAGTACCCTCATAAAGTGTGTAATTATGTCAAAGAACAACAGCTTCATTCCTGAAATTGCATTCTTAGTGTATGATCCCGATATTCAGCTTTACAGAAAAAAGCATGAATTAGTTGTTAGTTATTGGAGATTTTTAGTGTTTAGTTTATACAGTTGGATTACAGGCGGGCGTTTCACAAAAACGCTGGCTGTCATGTCTCTCGGTCTTGCCCTTATTTCATGTGCTGATACTGATGGCCCCCCCAAAGATATTATTGGCACAGCGGCCACAGGTGCAGCAACGCAAGGTACAGTATTTGTTGTTGATGCAACCGGTGTTGCAATTAGCAAAACAATTAACGCGGATGGCTCGTTTAGACTTGATGTTAGGCATATGACAGCACCGTTTATGCTGAAATCTGTAGCCAGTAATGGTGTTGATCCCGATCTATTTTCATATGTGGCAGCGATAGAAGGTGCAAGCGCAACGGTTAATATTACGCCACTGACAAACCTGGCTATGTTTGTTGCTAATGGTAATGCTGACCCAGGCGTTTTATACGATAGTTGGGCGAGTGCATTTGGCAATATCACGGCTACTACTATTAAACAGGCACAGGCAGTGGTGAATGCAAATCTACACACACAGTGCACTGCGTTCAGTCTTGATCCATTTACTTATGATTTTATTGGAACCAGATTTTATGCTGGTGGTTCCGGTACCGGCATAGACGGTATGCTGGATGCGTTGACGATAGATCTTGTAGCGGGTACGGTCGATGTTATTGGTGTAGGAACCTTGTTATTTAATTATGCTATTTCTACGGTTGGCTACGATATCGGTGGTGACAGTGCCGCAACATCAGGTGCTTATTTGCTGAAGATGAGGTTGTCAGTTGATGGTGGTTCAAGTTCATCCGATCTTACCCTGTCAATCAACTTACCAGCGTCTTTAGTGGCGACAGATGTAGATTCCCAGGTTCTTCAGGATACGTTCCGTAGTTTTTATGGATCTGTTGGTTCCGTAGTTATCAATTCAGTGACAGTAAACCCTGATGCAGTTACTCCATCGACCATTATTGCAGTGGTTGATGCAACTATAACTACACCGGAAGCCGTTGATAAAAACTATGTTGCTACCTATACCTATACATTAAATCCATGATTTTAATTGTGTTAAAAAACGCCCCATTAATGGGGCGTTTTTTTTGCTGTAAATTTTTTATTACGAATGGAAAAGCATATTCCAGTTCCAGACTTTTATCGGCGTTTTGTTGGATAAAGAAAAATGTTCTACCTGCATATCCGGTAAGTTTAATATTGAGCAGTTATGATTAAATACCGTACTGCCAGGATTGATCACTAAAACATCACCCATCTGTTCGCAAAGAATTTGATGTGAGTGGCCGACAATTAAAACATCTAAATTTAAATCTTTAAGTTCGTTTGACCACGCAATTTTTCTATCAGCGTAAACATTGCCATCAGGGTCGAGCAGTTTAATGCCGCCGTGTTCCAGATCGGGTGGGCTGGCGTGGACTACATAGATACGCTTGCCTTCAATATTTAATTCAAGATACGAAGGTAAAGTTTCAAAAAAATTTTTGAGTTTAATTTTATTTTGATTGGGAAAATCATTTTCCGACCAGTGATCATGATTGCCGGAAACCATCAGGCAATCATGTTCTAGCAAAAGATCGATTAATGGTTCGACATTATGAGTAATTTTTTTTTCGCCGTAACCGGCAATATCACCAGCGCAAATAATAGTATCAACCTGTTCACGTTGGAAAATAGCCAGCGCTTCCTGAAGCGGTTCTAAAGTTGAATGCAGGTCACTGATAAGACCGATTTTCGTAGACATGGTGACGTTTGGTTAGCGTTGAGCTAGATGTTCAATGACCTGCCGCCGTCGACCGGCACGATGTGACCGGTGATGTAGTCGGCATCGCGCACCAGAAATAAAATCGCCTTGGCAATGTCCCTGGGTTCGCCGTGGCGTTTCAGCGCGGTGCGTTCAATGATGTGTTGTTTGGTGGTCTCATCCATGTCATTTTCCGGCCAGAGGATAGCGCCGGGGCCAATGCCGTTGACCCGAATGTCCGGGCCGAGCTCTTTGGCGAGCGATTGCGTGAGCATGGCCAGTCCGGCTTTGGCGGCACAATAGACTGGGTGTTCCTTCATCGGCCGGAAGGCGTGAATGTCGACCATGTTAACAATGCAGCCGCGCGTTTCTTTCAGAAAAGGCACGGCCGCCTGCGACAGGAACAGCGGTGCTTTCAGGTTGCTGTTAATCAGGTTGTGCCAGTGACCGATTGTGATCGTGCCGACCGGCGTCGGAAAAAAGCTGGAGGCATTGTTGACCAGCACATCGAGATGGCCCCAGACTTCCACCGAATCCTCGATCAGCTTGCCGTAAGCATGATCGTCATCCAGATCCGCCTGCACCACCCGGGCCGAGTTTTCGCGCAGCAGATTGAATTCGGCGCATAGCTCATCCGCCTCCTGCTGTGACGACCGATAATGCACCACGATATTCATGCCGGCGCCGTGCAGAACGCGTGCGGTCTCTGCGCCGATGCGCTTGGCGCCACCGGTAATCAGGGCAACTTTTTCATTCATCGTACTATCTGGGGTAGAATTCATCACCGTTTGTCCAACATGACTTTGAATCTTAATAATCGCATATAACGCATGAATGAACCACACTCTAAAAAGCAGGCTGTTGACGTTCTACCTGAACCGGATGCCGCCGCCAAAACCTGGAGTATTGCCCTGTGTGCGCAAATCGAAGAGCAGTGCAATCGCTCAAGGGGCTGGATTCCGTTCGGCGAGTTCATGCAGATAGCGTTGTACGCGCCGGGCTTTGGTTATTACAGCAGCGAGCTGAGAAAGTTTGGTGCTGACGGCGACTTTATTACCGCACCTGAAGTCTCGCCGCTGTTTGCGCAGTGTATCGCACGGCAGGTGGCCGATGTGCTGGCTGGCATGGCTGAACCAAAGGTGATGGAGTTCGGCGCCGGTTCCGGCATCATGGCCGCAGACATGCTGCTCGAACTGGAGCGGCTGGAAGCGCTGCCCGTACAATATTTAATTCTTGAACTGAGCGCGAGCCTGAAGCAGCGCCAGCAGGACACGATTAAGAACAAAGCAGCGCATCTGCTCGATCGCGTAGTCTGGCTGAATGCACTGCCCGCTGAAAAATTTCACGGCGTGGTCGTCGCCAACGAAGTGCTCGATGCCATGCCGGTAGAATGCTTCCGGATTAATGGTGATGCGGTCGAAGCCTTGCAGGTTCACTGCAAAAATAATCAACTGAGTTCGGAATACAAAGCCGCCGATGAAAGCGTCGCAGCGGCTGTCCGCACCATCGAACAAAGAATCGAAACTAAATTACCCGATGGTTATTGCTCCGAATTGAATCCAGCGATAGCGGGCTGGCTGCAATCCATCGAAGCCGTGCTGGAGCAGGGTATGGTTCTGCTGATTGATTACGGTTACGCAGCGCCGGAGTATTATCACGAAGAGCGCCGGATGGGCACGATGATGTGCCATTACCAGCACCGCGCGCACGCCGATCCGCTCTGGTATCCCGGCTTGCAGGACATCACCGCCTTTGTTGATTTCACCGACGTGGCCTACTCCGCCGTTGATGCGGGTTTTGATGTCAGCGGCTACACCTCGCAGGCGATGTTTTTAATGGCCTGCGGCCTGGGCGATCTGCATCAACAGCAGGTCACTGATGAGGTGAAAAATCAGGTGCGACTGGCGCAGCAGATCAAGACCCTGACCCTGCCTTCGGAAATGGGTGAACGCTTCAAAGTCATGGCCTTAACAAAAAATTATGACGAAGCTTTGAGAGGGTTTATGATGCAGGACCTTAGAGGCCGACTGTAATATAAAAAAATAATGCGGTTATTTCGAGTCATGTTATTTATGGCGAGAAATCTTAAGCCTTAAGCAAACAAGATCTCTCGCGTGCGTTCGAGATGACAAGCAGCAACATAGAAGGTTTTTAGTGGATATCATTCAAGTCATTATTCTCGCACTGGTTCAGGGCTTAACCGAGTTTCTGCCTATTTCCAGTTCGGCGCACCTGATTCTGGTGCCCATCATCACCCACTGGCCGGATCAGGGCCTGGCGTTTGATGTCGCCGTGCACGCCGGTACGTTAACGGCGGTGGTTGTCTTCTTTCGTCACGAGCTGAAAAAAATGTTTATCGAGTGGCTGGGTTCGCTGCGCGGTAAACATACCCCGGACAGTCGTCTGGCCTGGGCGGTATTGCTCGGTACTATTCCGGTCGGTCTCGCGGGCCTGATCTTCAAGGATGTAATCAGCGACCATCTACGCACACCGGTGGTAATTGCCGTGGCCACCATTTTCTTCGGCATCTTGCTGTGGCTGGCCGACCGCAACAAAAACCTGACCCGCGACGAACACAGCCTGCAATGGAAAGACGTGTTGATCATCGGTGTCGCGCAGGCGATTGCCCTGATCCCCGGCACCTCGCGCTCCGGCATTACCATTACCGCTGCACTCATGCTTGGCCTGACTCGCCAGTCGGCAGCGCGCTTTTCTTTTTTGTTATCGATTCCTGTGATCGTACTCGCGGGTGGCCTGGAAACGCTGAAGTACGCACAGGTGGCCAGCGTTACCGATATTAATTACCTGCTCATGGGCGCGTTGATTTCTGCACTCAGCGCCTACGCCTGTATCCACTTCTTCCTCAAGCTGCTGGCAAGAATCAGCATGATGCCGTTTGTGATTTATCGCCTGGTGTTAGGTGTTGTTCTGCTGATGCTGTTTATTTAAAACGTTTTTATGATGAACGAGATGAATCCTGTCTATCGCTATCAAAAACTCTGGCTGGCCATTGGTTATGGCCTGATCGTGCTGGTCATCTATCTGTCAGTCAGTAGTCATCCGCCGCTGCCAGATGTGGAAATTCCTTTTTTTGATAAAATCGGTCATGTGTCGGCTTATTTTGTGATGATGGCCTGGTTCTCACAAATTTATCACGTAAAAAAACAGCGCTTCATTTACGCACTGATATTTATCGTTCTGGGTGTGGCGATGGAGTTTTTACAAAGTCTCGACCCGGCGCGCATGTTCGAGGTTGCCGATATGGTGGCCAACACCGCGGGTGTGGTGCTTGCCTTATTAATATCGGGGAATTCAACCTTTAGTCGACTGCTGTTAAGAGTTGAATCTCACATTTAGGTTTTATTTCGGGGCTTTAACTTCGGCCACCAGCCGGACGCGCTCCTCCCGAATCTTATTGGCCAGATCAAGATTTTCAAAACCCTGTTCCCGTAATACAGCCACGTCCACATTATTGGCTGCTTTAAACGCTCTTCTGAAATAATCGCTCTGTTCAAAATACTGGTTTTCATAACCGGTGCGGCCATGGGCGTCAGCTTCGGAAGCGAGCAGGAATTTTTCAAAACGTTCTGGTTTCCTGAAGGCATCAAGTTTTTCCAGTGCTTCTACCATGGTTGAAGGTTTCAGCTCGAGGGCACGGTGGTAATGCATATGAAAACGTGCGGTGCGCTCGGCCAGGTCACGGTAATCGTTGGGAATACGCAGACGTTTACATACATCCAGCACCAGATCAGCGCTACGTGCTTCATGGCCGATATGCCGCGGCCACTCTTCTTTCGGTGTTGTACCTTTACCGAGGTCATGCATGAGTGCGGCAAAACGCACATCAGTAGCGCGACTGAGTTTGCAGGCCTGCTGCAGCACCATCAAAGTGTGAATACCAGTATCGACTTCGGGGTGATGTTCAATCGGCTGGGGCACGCCGAACAGGCAATCCAGTTCCGGCAGGATCACTTTCAGTGCACCACAGTCGCGCAGCACTTCAATAAAACGTGCGGGTGAGCGCTCGCCCAGTGCTTTTTCCATTTCCTGCCAGACACGTTCCGGCACCAGCGCATCGACTTCACCCGCAGCCACCATGTTCTTCATCAACTGCATGGTTTCATCAGCGACGATAAAACCCAGATGCAGA
>JAOUNI010000068.1 GCA_029881035.1 Gammaproteobacteria bacterium
CTGTCGTTACAACTGCGTAGCGCTATGGCCTCATCATTAAGTCCGATTTGTTTGAGCTGTTTAATAATGCTGTCGCGACGTTCCGGATGGCGCGGCGCAATCACCAGCAGTTCGTCCCTGTGAAGTTCATTCCAGACTTGTGTGATCTGAAGTTCTTCATCGTTGTGCGAGGAGGCCACCAGTACATACTCGCGCTGCGTCATATTTTGTGGTGCAACATTGATAGAAGCCGGTGGAATAAATTTGAGATTGCCCAGTATCGAAACCTGGCTCGATGTTGCGCCGAGGCTTAAATAATTTTTCTGATCCGCCGCGGAGCGAACATAAATGTGCTGCACCTTCGACAAAATATATTCATAAACTGAACGCACCCATTTGTTCACCTGGGTCGTTTTGTTTGAAAGCCGGCCATTGATAATATTCACCGGAATATTCTTGCCGCTGGTCAATACGATCAGGTTCGGCCAGAGTTCAGTTTCGACCAGATACAGTGCGCGTGGTTTGAGCTGGCGGAGAAAAGCCAGCGTCGTCAGACACCAGTCCATCGGTAAAAAAGCATGATATAGCCACGGCAGATTCTGACGCGCAACAATGTCTGCGCCGGTAGTGGTGTTGGTGGTAATTAAAAACAGTGTATCGGGATGGCGTTTGTGTAGTTCATGCAGCAGCGGCAGAACGGTATTGGTTTCACCGACCGAGGCACAGTGAAACCACAAACAACCTTGCGGTATATGTCCAAGTTTGTAACCCAGTCTTTGCAGTAAAAAACGCGCCTGTCCAAGTCGAAAACTTTTCCACAGTAAATGCGCCAGAATCAGCGGTGAAAAAATAAAAATAAGCAGGCGATAGACAAACATGATGAATATATTTTTAGCACATGACGGCTAATAAATTGACGGCTTGCCTTCGGGCTGGGTTTTAAAACGTTTGTGCACCCAGGCGTATTGCTCCGGATTTCTTCTGACCATTTCTTCCAGTGCCTGATTCACTTTAACCGCATCCTGATACAGGTCACCACTGGGAAAATTTTCCAGCGCAGGCAGAATCACCAGCTTGTAACCCTGGCCTTTCTCCAGGCGTTGCGGGAAAAACGGCACCACACTGGCACCGGTCATTTGTGCGACTTTGCCGGTTGAAATCAGCGTCGTGGCCATGCCGCCGAGAAAAGGCGCGAACACCACGTGCTGAGTGAAGTCCTGGTCGGGGGCATACCATGTGGCATAACCATCGCGCAGGCCCTTGATGAATTCACGCACGTTGGTATTGGCGATGAGTTTTTTCAGGCGCTTGCTGCGATAATAAAGCATGAAGGTGTCGAACATCGGGTTGTGCGCTTTTTTATAAACCGAGTGCAGCGGCGTATACAAAGACAGCAGCGCACCGCCCATTTCCAGCGTGGAAAAATGCCCGGTCAGCATGATTGCACCCTTGCCTTTGGCGAGTGCCTGTTCGAGATGTTCCAGGCCTTCGACGCTGCAGTGCTCGCGTAAGTAGCGACCACTGGCCCACCAGGCCAGACCCATTTCAAACACTGAAATACCCAGACTTCTGAAACTGGCTTCAACCAGTTTTTTGATCTGGGTTTCATTGTATTCGGGGTAAGCCTGTTGAATGTTGATGTGCGCAACGCGGCGGCGTGATGGCGCCAGACGATACATAAGCCAGCCTAAAAAAGCACCGGGCACCTCAATCCAACTCAGTGGTAGCAGGGTTGAAAGTCGTTGCAGGCCGAAGAACAACCACAGCCCCCAATATTTCGGGTGCAGCCAGCGCTGCACATGAAGCCTGATTTCGTCACTCATGAGGGCGAGAGCCACTGGCTGATATGCTGGATGTCATCGGAGGATAAAAGCCCGGCGGCATATTTGATTTCGAGCAGCTTGAGAATGAAGTCGTAACGCGCTTTGGCGTAATCGCGCTGACTCTTAAACAGGTTGCCCTGTGCCAGTAGCACATCAACGCTGGTGCGCGTACCTACTTCAAAACCCAGTTGCGTGGCTTCGGTGGCCGACTCGGTTGAAATCAAAACCTGCTTGAAAGCTTTGACCTGGGCGATGGCAGCCTGCACGCCGAGGTAGGCCACGCGCATTTCCTGAATGGTCTGGCGCTGCTGTTTTTCATACAGCATTTTTGTCTGTTCCAGTGTGGCGGCGCTCTGGCGAATTTTTGAACTGGTATAACCGCCGCTATAAATAGGAATGTCCAGACTCAGGCCGATGACAGTGTCATCCACATCACGCCCGCCAAATCCCAGCGTACTGCCGTCAGAGCTGGTTGAACTATGATGGGCATTCAGGTTTAAAGTCGGGTAGTGTCCGGCGCGCTGGCTATCGTAATTATTTTTTGCTGCTTCCAGTGCATAGTGTGCGGCGCGCAAATTCAAATTATTGGCGATGGCTTTATCCTGCCAGCTTTTGATGTCGCCCAGTTCGGGAAAATTGAGTGGAATAGAATCCTGTAGCGAGTTCAATGAATCGGGGCGTTGATTAATGATCAGCCATAACGCTTCCTGTTGATTGCTGAGATCATTATTCGCGATGATGGCCTGCGCCACGGTTGAGTCGTAATTGGCCTGCGCTTCCTTCACATCGGTGATGGCAATCAGGCCGACTTTGAAACGTTCCTGATTCTGTTTCAGCAGACGGGTGTTGGCTTTTTTCTCGGCCTCGGCAAACGTGACATTATCTTCTGCCGCGAGCACCGAAAAATAAGCCCGGGCCAGGCGCAGAATCAGCGACTGTCTGGCGGCTTCATAACTGGCCAGCGCCTGCGCTGAAAATGACTCGCTGGCATCCATGGCATCGATCAACTGCTGGTTATACAGTGTCTGCGTGAGAGAAAGAGTGTAACCATCGGTGGTGTAATCTGAGGTGCCGTTGCTGAACGAGCCGGTGGCGTTACTGGTTTCGGTGGAATTTTTTTGCGTGAACAGGCTGAGCGAAATCGCCGGTAACAGTGCTGATGTGCTTTGTGATTCGGTTTCAGCCGCGGCGAGATATTCGGCCTGCGCCGCCTGTAGTACCATGTCGTTTTGCTGCGCCAGTTCGAGCGCCTGCACCAGGTCGAGCGCGTAGGTCGGTAGCGATGATAAGCTCGCGATACAAAAAGATAAATGAACAAGATGCTTCAATCTAGTAGTCCTGTGAATTGACACGCCTAATAAGTCGCCATGTTCTTATCGATCATTTTAGCCCAGGCATCGAGTCCGCCCTTGAGGTTGATGACCTTATCGAAACCTGATTGTTCAAGGTAATAACCAATTTGCCGGCTGCGGATACCATGATGACATATAACCACGGTCTCGCGGTTTTTATCAAGCTCATCCAGTTGATTGGGGATCTGCCCCATGGGAATGAGCAGGCTACCTTCAAGGCGACAGATGTCGTATTCCCAGTTTTGCCGCACATCCAGCAGCAGCGGACGTGAGTCATTGTCCCTGAGGTATTGCTCAAGTTGCGGTGCGTCAAATTCACGCATGGAAGATTAACCGGAAGAACGAATTTACAGAATTAGAAATTAAATTCTTTGGCTGTTTCGGCGCCGCACAGTGCAGTGATGCAAGTTTCAAATAAATCTACGGTCGTCCATTCGTCCTTGGCTGTGCGAGTGATCAGATGCGCGGTCATCGCAGGCGCTTCACCCGTGACAACAAACATGCGACCGCCTTCTTTCAGCATCTTTTTGTAAGCCTCTGGAATGTCAGGCATGGAACCAGAAATTACGATGGCGTCATAAAATTGTTTTTGATCCCATTTTTTGGAAGCATCGCCGGTGCTGACTGTGACATTGGTAATATCGTGTGCGGCCAGATTTTTTATAGCTAAGGCACTTAAAGCAGGGTCGATTTCTACGCTATCTACATGTCGGGCCAGTTTGGACAGACAGGCAGTAAGGTAACCGGTGCCAGTGCCAATTTCCAGCACGACATCATTTTCGCCGATGTTCAGGTTCTGCAGGATACGGCCTTCTATATTCGGATTAAGCATGCAAACGCCGTTTTCATCATCTCCCAGCGGGATATGGATGTCAGCATAAGCCAGTTGTTTGTATTTTTCCGGTGTGTATTCTTCACGGGGGACAGCATTAATTACTTCTAGAACGTGGTCATCAAGCACATTCCACGGACGTACCTGTTGTTCAACCATATTGTAACGGGCTTTTTCGAAATCCATACTGTTCACACTTGTAGCAGTTAAAGTCATTGGTTTATGAAAGCTGATTGTACCTTGATGCTTCAAAAAATGCTAAAACATCATCGCCTGATCGAATAGCACTTCTGTGTGTTAGGTTTCTCGCCGGTTTACCGTGTTAATATTAGCGGCTAGATCAAAGTTTAAACGAGATATATATATGAGTGCTATTCCAGAAGAATTCCTGCAACGGACCACCGAGCTGTCCTCGGCCTCCAGAAAGCCCATGGATGGCTCGACGAAAATTTATGTGCAGGGCTCAAGAGACGACATTCGAGTGCCGATGCGCGAAATTCATCTGGAAGACACCGCCGCCAGCTTCGGTGTTGAACGCAATCCGCCGATCCCGGTGTATGACTGCTCCGGCCCCTATACCGATCCGAACGTCGAAATCGACCTGCTCAAAGGCCTGGCCGACGTACGCAGCGCGTGGATAAACGAGCGCGGCGATACCGAATGGCTGTCCGGCCCCAGTTCCGAATACGGCCGCGAGCGCCAGAGCGACCCGGCGCTGGCCAACCTGCGTTTCGAGCATATCCGTGCGCCGCGCCGCGCCAAAGCCGGCAAAAACGTCAGCCAGATGCATTACGCCAGACAGGGCATCATCACCCCGGAAATGGAATACGTCGCTATCCGCGAAAGCATGAAATTGCAGCAACTGCGCCAGGACCCCGAATACCAGAAAGTGCTGATGCAGCACCCAGGCCAGAACTTCGGCGCCAACCTGCCGAATGAAATTACGCCCGAATTCGTCCGCGCTGAAATCGCTGCTGGCCGCGCCATCATCCCGGCCAACATTAACCACCCCGAACTGGAACCGATGATCATCGGCCGCAACTTCCTGGTGAAAATTAACGGCAACCTCGGCAACTCAGCGGTCACGTCCAGCATTACCGAAGAAGTCGAAAAAATGGTCTGGGGCATCCGCTGGGGTTCGGACACCATCATGGACCTGTCCACCGGCAAGAACATCCACGAAACCCGCGAATGGATTTTGCGCAACGCGCCTGTGCCCATCGGCACCGTGCCGATCTACCAGGCGCTGGAAAAAGTCGGTGGCGTCGCCGAAGACCTGACCTGGGAAATCTTCAAAGACACCTTGATAGAACAGGCCGAGCAGGGCGTGGACTACTTCACCATCCATGCCGGTGTGCGTTTGCAATATGTGCCCATGACCGCCAAACGCCTGACTGGCATTGTCTCCCGTGGCGGCGCGATCATGGCGAAATGGTGCCTGGCGCACCACGAAGAGAATTTCCTCTACACCCATTTCGAAGACATCTGCGAAATCATGAAAGCTTACGATGTCTCCTTCTCGCTGGGCGACGGTTTGCGCCCCGGCTCGATTGCCGACGCTAACGACGAAGCCCAGTTCGGTGAACTGGAAACCCTCGGCGAGCTGACCAAAATCGCCTGGCAGCACGATGTGCAGGTGATGATCGAAGGCCCCGGCCACGTACCCATGCAGATGATCAAGGAAAATATGGACAAGGAACTCGAAGAATGTTTTGAAGCACCTTTCTATACCCTGGGTCCGCTGACCACCGATATCGCTCCCGGTTACGACCACATCACTTCCGGCATCGGTGCCGCGCAAATCGGCTGGTACGGTTGCGCCATGCTCTGTTACGTTACCCCGAAAGAACATTTGGGCCTGCCAAATAAAGAAGACGTGCGTGTCGGTATCATCACCTACAAAATCGCTGCACACGCCGCCGACCTCGCCAAGGGTCACCCCGGTGCGCAGATCCGTGACAACGCCATGTCCAAGGCGCGTTTTGAATTCCGCTGGCAGGACCAGTTCAAGCTCGCGCTCGACCCCGAACGCGCGCGTGAATATCACGACGAAACCATGCCGAAAGAAGCGCATAAGGTTGCGCATTTCTGTTCGATGTGCGGACCGAAGTTCTGTTCGATGAAAATCTCACAGGACGTGCGTGAATACGCCGAAAACGGCATGAAAGAAATGTCGGTTAAATTCAAGGAAGAAGGTTCGGAAATCTACAGGAAAGCCTAGCGGTCATTCCGGCAGAGAGCGAGCGACGGAAAATTTCCTCGCTCGCGACTCTGACGGGCAGTGCTGTTGCAAAAACGTATTTACCTTCTAAGCCCCGGGAACTGAAACCATGTCAGACATCAGCATCGAACAATTGCGACAAAAAATAAGCGATTTCGCCGCAGCACGTGACTGGGACCAGTTTCATTCTCCTAAAAATCTTTCCATGGCGATGATCGTTGAAGCGGCCGAGCTGGTTGAACATTTCCAATGGCTCACCGAAGAGCAGAGTCAGTCGCTAGCCGATGATAAGCGTGCCGAAGTTGAAAACGAGCTGGCCGATATTTTTGTTTACCTGATTCGCATGGCCGACAAGCTCGATATTGATTTATTGGATGCGGCGAATAAAAAGTTGAAAATCAATGCTGAAAAATATCCGGTGGATAAAGTACGCGGTAGCGCAAAAAAATATACCGAGTATTAATATTCTGAACATGCCTCAATTTCATTTCGTGTTGCATAGCCACATCAATAATATGATTTTTTCGGGGTGGTCTGATGCTTAGTTACCGTCACGGTTTCCATGCTGGCAATCACGCCGATGTACTTAAACACTGCGTTCTAATGTCAGTGCTGGAATACATGCTGCAAAAAATCACGCCCTTTGTTTATGTCGATACCCATGCCGGTGCGGGCATGTACAGTTTGCAGGATGACTGGGCCGAAAAAACCCGAGACTATGAGACTGGCATCTCGCGACTCTGGCAGCAGTCTGGCTCGCCCGACATGCCGCCCGCCCTGCAGGCCTATCTGCAAAAAATTCACGAATTAAATCCCGGCGGTGAATTGCAGCAGTACCCCGGTTCACCCTGGATTGCGCAAGCGATGTTACGCAAGCACGATCGCGCCAGACTGTTTGAACTGCACCCGAACGAATACAAAAATCTGCATGAGCTATTTGCCAGAAACAAACACTTCAAGCATGAACAGCGCGACGGCTTCCAGGGGTTGAATGAAGTCATGCCACCGATAGAAAGACGCGCGGTGACCTTGATTGATCCTTCCTACGAAGTTAAAGCCGATTATCAAACCGTGGTGCAGTCGGTGAAGGCGGCGCATAAAAAATTCAATAGCGGTGTTTATTTAATCTGGTATCCGGTAATCAATCGAAAACAGGTGGATCAGTTCGAGCAGGATTTTATTAACAGTGGTATGAAAAATATTCTGCTGGCCGAGTTATCGCTTTACCCGGATACGGATCATGCGGGCATGACCGGTAGTGGTATGGTTGTTGTTAATCCTCCGTGGTTGCTGGCGGAATCGTTGCAGGTGACATTGCCTTATTTGCAGAAGGTGCTGGCAGAGGGGAAGGGTAGCTGGCGGATTCGGCAGTTGGTCGCGGAGTAGTGGGGCGTGGTTGTACTGGTTACGAAGCTAAGGATGGAGTTAATATTTTTTTGTTATCTTCACAACTACACCGTTACTGAATCATCTAGTTGTCTTTCCCGCGCAGGCGGGAATCCATGTTTATAGAATCTCGAGATATAAATCTTTCCACTTAGGGTTCCGAGTGGTAATAAGATTAATTTTCCAATCTCGGTTCCACTTCTTAATCTGCTTCTCCCGGGTTATTGCAGCTTCCATATTGTCATGCAATTCAAAGTAAACAAGATCATGTACTTCGTACTTACTCGTAAAACCCTGAAATAGATTATTTTTATGTTGATATATTCGTTGCTGCAAATTACTTGTTACACCAACATATAAAGTGCCATATTTTTTGTTTGCGAGTATATAAACTGCGGGTTCCCTGTGCATGGTAGCTCCTTAATTATGGATTCCCGCCTACGCGGGAATGACGGGTTTTCTGCTTACCATCTATTCTCCTAATTCTACGCATTGGTAGGTGTACAAGGGTTAAAAACCTAAAAACCACTACAACTAATTCGTTGCTACTGCGACGTTATTCTTTTTTTGTAGCTCATCACTAACGTGGTTGGCGAAACCGGCGCCGGCTTCGCCGTAGATGTTATAGGCAGCATCGAGGCCGGCGGCTTTTAGCATTTCAACCTGGTCGTCGTATTTAGCAGTGCCGGCGACCATGCCTTTGAAACCGTTTTGTTCCAGTTGCTGGAAGGCGAACAGGTTTTCTTCGGGCTTGGGCATGTCCAGCAAAATCACGCTGACCTTGTCCAGTTGCAGGTTTTCCCAGAACTCGACGTCGGTGGCGTCACCCTGAATCACATTGCGCCCCGCCTGTTTGTGTTTCTCCAGCACCACCGCGTCGTTATCCACACCGAGTACGATGTCGCCGTATTTTTTGCGCATGGTTTCATAGGCGGCGGTGCCGACGCGGCCCAGTCCAAACACCAGAATTTCAGCATCCCCGGTGCTAATGATCAGGTCACGGCTTGAACGTTCTTTGCGTTGGAAGCGGGTAATGAATTTATCCATGCGCGAAAATAACTGGTGCGAGGCCACGTTCAGCGGTGAAGCAATAATAAAGGTCAGCGACATTGCCACTGCCATCACGCCCAGCCAGTCACTGCTCAACCAGCCCTTGCTAAAACCAATCGCGCCGACGATCAAACCAAACTCACTGTAGTTGGCCAGACTCAAACTGGTGAGAAAAGAA
>JAOUNI010000028.1 GCA_029881035.1 Gammaproteobacteria bacterium
CATGCCCAAAAAGATTCGATTGCACCGAAGTGAGCTCGCCGTTCCCGGCAGTAATATCCGCATGCTGGAAAAAGCCCCCAACGCGGGTGCCGATGCCGTTTTCCTCGACCTTGAAGATGCCGTTGCACCGGACGACAAGGTGCAGGCACGCAAAAATGTGATTCAGGCACTGAATGAGCTGGACTGGTCGAAATGCAGTGTTTCGGTGCGCATCAATGGCCTCGATTCGCACTACTGCTATCGCGATATTGTCGATGTGGTCGAACAGGCTGGCGACAAACTCGACACCCTGCTGGTACCCAAGGTGGGTAAGCCTGCCGAACTGGAATACGTCGAGCTGCTCCTGAGCCAGATCGAAGCCGCCTATGGCTATGAACCGATCAACCTGACCGCGCTGATCGAAACCGCGCTGGGCATGGCCAATGTCGAAGCCATTGCCAAAAGCTGCCCGGATCGCCTCGAAGCCCTGCACTTTGGCGTCGCCGACTACGCTGCCTCGACGCAGGCACGCACCACCAACATGGGTGGCGCCAATGCCGATTACACCATGCTCACCCATCCCGACAAAGACGGCCACCGCGAGCGCCACTGGGGCGATCAATGGCACTTTGCCATGTCGCGCATGATGGTCGCCTGCCGGGCTTACGGCCTGCGTCCGATCGACGGGCCATTCGGCAATATCGAAGATAAAGAGGGCTTTCTGGCCGTCGCCCATGCCGATGCGGCGCTGGGTTACGAAGGCAAATGGGCGATTCACCCATCGCAAATTGCGCTGGCCAACGAAGTCTTCACCCCCTCGGAAGCCTCGGTCAACACCGCCCGCCAGATCCTGTTTGAAATGGAAAAGGCCGCCGCCGAAGGCAAGGGTGCGGTCTCGCTCAATGGCCGCATGATCGACGCCGCTTCCATCCGCCAGGCGCAGGTGATGGTCGATAAGGCCAACCAGATCGCCAACTCCAAAGGCTAAGCACCATGAATATCCACGAATATCAGGCCAAAGAACTGTTCCGCTCCTACGGCATTGCCGTGCCCGCAGGCCGCATGGCTGACACCGAGGCCATGGCCGGTGATGTCGCCGAAGAAATCGGCGGCAAGAGCTGGGTGGTCAAGGCCCAGATCCATGCCGGCGGCCGCGGCAAGGGCGGCGGCGTGAAGCTGGCCGAATCCGTGGAAGAAGTGCGCCACCACGCCGACCAGATCATCGGCTCGCACCTGATTACCGCGCAAACCGGCGCGCAGGGCAAGCTGGTACAGCGGGTACTGGTCGAAGCCGCGCATGAGATTAAAAAAGAGTTTTATCTTGGCCTGATCATCGATCGCACCCGCCAGCGCATTACTATCATTGCTTCCGCCAGCGGTGGCATGGACATCGAGGATATCGCTAACAGCCATCCTGACAAAGTTATCCGCGAAGCGGTTGACCCCGCCATTGGCCTGCCCGAATTCCAGTGCCGGAAAATCGCCGCGCGCATCGGCCTGACCGGCGAGCTGATGCCGCAGGCGGTGAAATTAATGCGCGCCCTGTACCGCTGTTTTCGCGACAAGGGCGCCCTGATGACCGAAATCAACCCGCTGGCCATCGTCGATGACAACAAACTGATGGCGCTGGACGCCAAAATTTCTTTCGACAGCAATGCGGTGCATCGTTACCCGGAGATCACCAGCTACCGCGATTTTGACGAAGAAGACCCGAAAGAAGTCGAAGCCACTGGCCACGGCTTGAACTACATCGCGCTCGACGGCAATGTCGGCTGCATCGTCAACGGTGCCGGGCTGGCCATGGCGACCATGGACGCCATTAGTCTGCACGGCGGCTCACCCGCCAATTTTCTCGATGTCGGCGGTGGCGCCTCGCCGGAAAAAATCGCCAATGCCTTTCGCATCGTGCTGAAAGACCCCAACGTCAAAACCATTCTGCTGAATATCTTTGCCGGCATTAATCGCTGCGACTGGGTCGCCACCGGCGTAGTGCAGGCGATGCAGGATCAGAAAATTAAAGAACCGGTGATCATCCGCCTGTCCGGCACCAACGTCGAACTTGGCCAGAAAATTATCGACAACTCCGGCCTGCCCTTTATTGTCGCCAAGGACCTCGATGAGGCGGCGCGCAAGTCGGTCGAAGCCGTGCGCAGGGTGACCGCATGAGCATTTTCATCAACAAAAATTCGCGTGTGATTTATCAGGGTTTCACCGGCCAGCATGCCACCTTTCACGCCGAAGAGGCTATCGCCCACGGCACCAATATCGTCGCCGGGGTCACGCCGGGCAAGGGCGGCACCCGCCATCTGGACAGGCCGGTTTTTGATACCGTCTCCGATGCGGTGCGCGAAACCGGCGCCGATGTTTCGGGCATCTTCGTACCGCCCCGCTTCGCCGCCGATGCCATTTTGGAAGCCATTGAAGCGGGCATCAAAACCATCGTGGTGATCGCTGATGGCATTCCGGTACAGGACATGGTGCGGGTAAAACGCTATCTTATCGGCCACGATGCAACCATCTTCGGCCCCAACACCGCCGGCGTCATCACCCCCGGCGAATGCAAGGTCGGCATCATGCCCGCCAACATTTACACGCCGGGGCGCATCGGCGTGGTCTCGCGCTCCGGCACGCTCAATTACGAAGCGGTGGCGCAGATGACCGAACTCGGCCACGGCCAGTCCACCAGCGTCGGTATCGGCGGCGACCCGATCAACGGTGCTAATTTTGTCGACGTGCTCAGCGCTTTCAACGATGACCCGGACACCGATGCGGTGGTACTGATCGGTGAAATCGGCGGCAGCCAGGAAGTCGATGCGGCGATCTGGGCCAAAGCCCATATGGACAAACCGGTGATCGGCTTTATCGCCGGTGTTTCTGCGCCACCGGGCAGACGCATGGGGCATGCGGGTGCTATCATCTCGGGCGAATCGGATACTGCTGAGGCCAAAATGAATCACATGGAGGCACTGGGCGTACACGTCGTTAGAAACCCGGCAGACATTGGCGCCACCGTCGACCGCGTTCTGAAACAATAACAAACCAACGCCCCATATAACCCCATGTCACGTTTCGTCATTTTTCTCGTCATTGCCGCCATCGCCTATCTGGCGTGGTTTAAAATCAAAAAAGCCAAAGGCGAAGAGAAGAAAAAACTCATCGTCTGGTCGATTGGCGGTGGCATCATTGCGGTGCTCGGTTTTCTCGCCATCACCGGCCGGCTCAATTTTATCACCGCCGCCATCACCGGCCTGATTGCGCTTCTGCCCAAAGCCCTGCAGTTACTGCGCTACCTGCCGATACTCAACCATTTTCGCCAGCAGGCAAAAAATTCAACCCAGCAACAAAATAATGGCTCCAGTCAGAACAACCGCACAGCCAATCAGCAAAATACAATGAGTCCACAACAAGCGTGTGACATTCTTGGCGTCCAGATCAATGCCAGCAAAGAAGACATCATCAAAGCTCACAAACGCATGATGCAGAAAGTACACCCCGACCGCGGTGGTTCGGACTACCTGGCAGCGCAGATCAATCAGGCGAAAGACACTCTGCTCGGCTAACACCCCATGCGCACCGGGTTAATATCCTTTGCTGCAGTGGCATAATGCCTCGCCTGCCACTGAGGCGATCAGTGCGGTAAAATAACCCTCTTCGAACCCAGAACTAGAGACATTCAGGAGAAACGCCATGCCACTCAGTGACGAAAAAAAAGCCGAAACCCGAGACCGCATCAACCGTGATCCTGACTTTCGCGACGAGTTTCTCACCAGCGCGCGCAATATGTACATGAAGGCTTTAAAGTTCGAACCTGAACTTGCCAGTGAAATTGACCGCTTTGAAAAAATCCTCGGCGCCGAACCCGACACCTATGAATTTGAAGAAGGCGAAGATGACGAAATCGGCATTTTCGAACGCCTACTCACCGCCTACGACAACCAGAACCTGTTCGAAGAAAAAGAAGCCAGCACGATCAACTAGGTCAACGAGTTAAACCCTACTTAAAATACTTTATTTGTGGGTCCGAATAGAACCTGTCCAAGCTCAAAATAATGCCTCAAATAAGTAATATTTTGAGTCTCGTAATAACTGTATAAAACTCGACCTGGCGTAAAATTATATCTGTATAAACCAACCTCACTTGGGATACACTTATTGCTATGGCTATTGAATTAAACAGAACATCCTGTACAAATTCTGAATGGATCGGACGCGCCCATTGTGAGAAATGTCATATTTGCATGATGATGCAATCTTCGGACATTTCAGAATCAGCCTTTGAAAACATACTGCAGCCAATAGACCATTTCTTATATCCTCCTGGCTCTATACTTTATGAAGCCGGCACAAATAAGGAATTTATTTATTCAATAAGAAATGGCATGGTCAAACTGATAAATAATACACCTGATGGCACAGGCAAAATCATGAGATTATTAGGTTCAGGCGCATCGATCGGTCTTGAATTACTTGATAGCACTAATGGCTATCATCACACAGCCATCACCGTTGATGATGTCGATCTGTGCAGAATCCCACTATCAACGATCAAAAAAATTAACGATGAATACCCTGCACTTTATAAACAGATAAATCACCAACTACAAAGTCAGCTAGATCTGGCCGACCAGTGGATTTCCGCTTTTAGCACAGGCACAGAACAACAACGCATTATCCAACTACTGCTAATTTTATGTGAATTTTTTTCTGATAAAAATGGTGCATTCACATTGATTAATCACGATGACATAGCTGCCATAGTCGGCATTCAAGTAAAAGCAGTTGATCGTGTGATTTCGGATTTCAAAAGTCAGAATGTAATATGCAAATATAAAACTAAAAACAACCTTTATAAGTGCAATACTGAACTACTTAAAAAAATCAACCTGCATAGCTGAATGCTTTAAAGTGATAAAACTTAACTTAGAAATCTAATCATTGAGCTTTAAATTTAAACGGCTTTCTTTATATACTGTATATAAGCAAATGATTATTTATCTATGGAAATCAATTATTTCTAACTACTTCTGTTATTTTTGCACGGCTTTAAAAAATCGTATTTTCTATATTTAATTACCCACTTATTCCTTGATATAAGTCATACAAGAGACAAGCAAGTATATATAATTAATGGTGGAGGCCATCTTTTTGAGTGCTTAGTTGTTACACAGGAAGTTGAGAGTCAGTTTTTTAATTTCTGAGTTCAGGCTACCATTATGATTATATCGGATTTCTTAAATACTCTTATTTCTGATCTAAGGCAGCTCTATAGCCATATGTCTTTGAAACAATTGCATAGGAGAATGGATGCTTATCACATCGATACTATTCATAATAAAAAATCACAAACTACAGATATTAAATCAACATTGTTAAAATACGTTGATAACATTGTTGTCGAAAAATCAAAAATTGATAAACACAACAAAGCCCACAATACTAATCAACCTGTCACGGCAACCAGTTCAACAAGTAAGTATGTGCGTGATAGTCATCTTAATGCGTTTCCTTTTATAACTCATATCTCAAATGACAACCTTAATCCATATACACTTAATAAAAAGCAGATCAATGAACTGTCAAAGTACTTTAAAGAGCGAAAAAAAGGATCTGATCTGCATCCATCGGTTAAAGAAAAACTTAAAGATAGTATCTGGGAACATATTAATGCCGCTATACAATGTGCACACAAAGGTGATAGACATAACTCAAAAATGCACGTAGATATAGCAAACTATGCCTTTAAGGAAGTTGCACATTATATGAATGATGAACAATATGCTGAATTAAGCGAAAAAATTAGTGAACGTATGAATGTTCTAAATACAAATAAACAATAAGACCGGACTCAAGCTAATTATTCTTACTGTGATAGCCAACGCAAATTTCAAAACATCTGGCTCTATGCCATCAAAACTACTAATAAAGTGGCAAGCAGTCGCTCCAACACATGGGGTTATCCGTAGTAGGTCAGAATCATGCAACCATTCAGCAGGCAATAATTAATCGTAATATTGATCTCTATCATCGATTTTTTCTGACTGATCTTCTATAAATAACTTTACCAAACTTGTAAAATCTTACTGGCAATATTTTTATCATTTCAATACAGGGGGTAGCGATGAAAACACAATTAAAATTAATGATTGCAGGACTATTATTACTCTTCACCTCATCAAGTTTTGCCTGGTGGGGTAACAATGGCTGGGGTAATAATGGCTGGAACAACTGGCCCGTCTGGACACCCATGTACTGGGCGGAAGAAGTTTTTGATGACAATGACTATGGTCCATATGGCTATCCCGGTTATGGCTATCCCGGATACGGCGGTTACGGCTATCCCGGTTATGGCGGTTATGGCTATCCCGGATACGGCGGTTACGGCTATCCCGGTTATGGCGGTTATGGCTATCCCGGATACGGCGGTTACGGCTATCCCGGCGGTTGGGGATGGTAGAACAATAAAAAAGCCCTCATTTGAGGGCTTTTTTATTCTCGCCATTTAAAAAACTCATCCACTAACCGCATTCTCTCAACATGTAGCCACATATCAATGAACAGCATAGCCTTAATCTTCTAATCATTTCATTTTTGCAATGGTGAAGAGGTAACGATAAAAAACCATTACAATTTATGTCTACAGAATTTATATTTGTTTATGGCACATTGTGTGGCAGCACAGCATCCCGTATGCGCGAAACTCTGATGCCTCATTGTGACTACGTTTCCAATGGCTACATGCAGGGAAAGCTATACGACGTTGGCCAGTATCCGGGGGCAGTTGAATCACAATATTCAGCTGACCGTGTGTACGGTGAACTCTACAAAATAGTTGATTGTGATTCAGTGCTGACCGGGTTAGATGAGTATGAAGAATGCACCGATCATTTTCCAGAGCCACATGAATACATTCGCCAGCAACTGCCAATCATCCTTGCAGGTGGTGACTCTGTTATTGCCTGGATTTATATTTTTAACCATGACATCTCACGACTTAAACACATCAAGACTGGCGACTATCTGGCTTATATCCAGGGATAAAAATAGTGCTTAACTGAATATCCAAATAAGTCCATGCTCTTTAGCCTTCACGTATTCGTTCCAGCCGCTCCTGCTCCTCGGCAAAGGCGGCTTTTATTTCCTGCATGACCAGATCAACATCGGCGGCTTCCATACTTTCTTCAAAGAGGCCGGTCAGCTCTACGTCCGGATGTAATCCCCCCTCCTCGTACAGCGACCACATTTCTTTAGCATATTTACTGCCTAACAATTCCGGTGCAAACTGGCCGTAATAGGTGGTCATATTATTAACGTCGCGTTCGAGCATGGTAAATGCGTTGTTATTGGCTGCGGCATCGACCACCTGAGGCAGGTCGATAATGACCGGGCCATAATCATCTACCAGCACATTAAATTCTGACAGGTCGCCGTGCACCAGCCCGGCGCAGAGCATGCGCATAACATATTTCATCAGCGTTGCATGATCTTCCGCCGCCAGCTCAGCAGTCATATCCACATCATTCAAACGTGGCGCGACCTGACCCTCGTCATCAGTGATCAACTCCATAAGCAGGACGCCATCAAAGCAGCCATAAGGTTTGGGCACGCGCACGCCAGCGTTGGCCAGACGATAAAGCGCATCGACCTCGGTATTCTGCCAGGCCTGTTCCTGCTGATCGCGACCGAATTTTGAGCCTTTTTCCATGGCACGGCTACGCCGACTATTACGACCTTTACGCCCTTCCTGATATTGCACCGCCTTTTTGAAACTGCGATTGTGAGCTTCCTTGTATATTTTGGCACAGCGGATCTCGTCGCCGCAGCGCACTACGTAGACGGTAGCCTCTTTGCCGCTCATCAGCTGGCGCAGAACCTCGTCAATCAGACCATCGTCAATCAGGGGCTGTAATCGTTTAGGAAATCTCATGGCGCTTTATACATTAGTTGTTCGCACTATGGAATAAAACAAAACAAAATCACTCATAAATTTTGATTTCCGTAGCAAACTTTTTTAATCAATCGGTGTTAACTTCAGCCTGGCGGTATCTGCAATCACTTTTTTTACCGGCAATGTTTTACGCAACACACTCATTATTTTAATTGCTGTTTGTCGATAAACTGTTAGTTTGCCACCCACAATGGATATCACACGCGGCTGCATAGCGTCATCAACTTCAAAATGAATTTCGCGTGAGCGTTTAGACAATGAAGCACCTGCTGGAAGCAATACACGACAGCCCGTCGTCGTTGCCAAAAGCTCCTGCTCATGTTCTGGAAAATAATGTTCATAAACCTTGAGCAGATAATTTTTTTCTTCATCCAGCACATGCATACCCACCGGATCACCCTGATAGACATGCTCCGTAGTGCCCAGCAGCGCATGTGATTTCCATGGTAATAGGAATACCGCGCGTTTATCCTGCGGCGCTTCCAGATAATAGGCCTGGCTAATCGCCGTTTTGACTAACAGATGACTTCCCTGGATCAGATCAGGTTTTAGTATTGTTGACTGTGGAAAAATACGCTTATTGACTGGACAAACCCAGGGACCAGATGCGTTGACCAGTGCGCTGGTTGTGACTGTTTTCAAAACTCCATTTTTCTGGTACTGAATAGTGACTTTATCTTTATCAACATTCGCCCGAACAAACTCGGCCTCGCACTGACACTCTGCACCAAGACCGATGGCTGACGCCATCACCGCACGTGTTAGCGCAGTGTCGTCTGTTTGTGCATCACTGTACTGGAACACCGTTTTTAGATTTTTTGTCTGCAAGCCATCCAGTTCACTCCAATTTACAGACTTAACTTGATGATAAAAATGCTTTTTATTCAACCCAGCAAACAGAGCATATAAACTTAAACCCAGTCGTAAGGTTAATGCAGAGCGCGACGTATCATTATAAACAGGAATATTAAATGTCTGCAGACGAACCAGGTCTGGCGCCAGTTTCAATAATAATTCTCTTTCTTTCAAACTTTCTCGCACCAGAGAAAATTCCAGACTCTCCAGATAGCGCAGACCGCCATGAATTAATTTACTGGATCGGCCTGAAGTTTCCAGGGCAAGCTGGGCATTTTTTTCCAGCAACAGCACACTATAACCCATTGCTGCGGCAGCCTGGGCAACACCAACTCCATTGATGCCACCGCCAATAATAACGACATCGTATTTTTCAGCAGTCATTATTTACAGCGCCTTGCCCTGTAGCTCACTGAAACAATTGGTTTCAATAATATTGATACCCAAATTGCTATATTTTTTTATATCCTCAGCAGTATTGATAGTGTACACCACCCACTTCCACGCTCCTGACCAAATATCTATTTTATTATCAGGACAAAAATCCGCACCGACGAACAAATACTCGGGTGAAAGTGTTTCGGCTTTAATCTTGTTCTCACTCGACCACTCAGGCAGTACCCAGCCAACTGGACTATGGTATTTATTGCGCGCATATACTAGTGCGTCGTAATCAAATGAGATTAGAACAGATTGATCTTCAATCTTTTGCAATGCCTCGACGACCAGATCGACTACTTTATTACCAAAATACAACAAACTTTCCTGCTTTATTTCTATAAAACAAACAACACCAGGCCAGTACTGCAATAAATCCGAGAACTCCATTAAAGTTGCTATGCGACAATGATTAAATTTATCTGAAAACTTACCCGGAAAACCCGCAGGAATATTTTTAAATGAAGCATAAGTATTTTTTGTTACATCTATATCTACACCCGTCAGTTTTTTAATATCTGCGTCGTGACTTAATACCACCACACCATCGACTGTAACCTGCACATCGGTTTCAATATAAGCCGCCCCCGACCTTATCGCATGCGTAAAACTTTCCAGACTGTTCTCAGGGAATGAATCCGGCTGCCCGCGATGACCAACGAGATGTATTGCATATGCCATGAAACTTAATCAACCTTAAAATAGCCAATCCGGCCATTACGACATTCAAACAGCACTGCATCACCCTTATTCTTTTCTATTATTACCTGTAACTCATCCAGGGTATGCATCTCTTCATCATTGGCCTTAATAATCAGTTCGCCAACCGGCCACTCGATTTCATCAGCCTGCGTACCCTGGTGAATATGCGTCACCACCAGCATCGGTTTTTCCTGGTCGATCATCTGTATCATGTCAATCTGTGCATTGGCATCGATATCACGCATGGCCTCAATGATCTCGTAGCTTAGCTCCTGCACAATCATGCCGAACACTTCAATGAATTTTCTTTCCTCGATAATAGGGTGAGAAACTATGCCTTTTTCCGGATTACGCATTGCCTTTGCGTGTGCGATTTTTTTTTCGCCATCCCTGAGGTAAACAACCTCCACATCACAGCCAATGGGAATTAACTTCATCACATCATAATTATTTTTGTGCCTGTAATGGCCTTCCTTGCCGATGACGATACCATGCCGGTCAAATTCAACACCGCTGATTGAAAGAATCACATCGCGAGCCTGAATACCTGCAGCTTCAAGAAATCCATTGGGCTGAACCTGAGCAACGATCAAGCCTTTTGCATCTGACTGTTTCAGCAGCGAATTAAAGTTGTCGGCATTTTTTTGCAGCTTGCCGCCGATACCTGCGAAGTGCGGCTCGTTTTGTTGCAGCAAGTTTTCAATAATGATTTTGACAAAACCAGCTGGCGTTATAAAACCAATGTTCTCGGCATCGATCATCACCGCGGTATTCAGACCAACTACCTTGCCGCTCCTGCTGACACTGGGCCCGCCCGAATTACCCGGATTAATTGCAGCATTGGTGACAAACCGTTCGGTAGTATATTCCGAGCCGGATATGAAGTTGGTAATTTCACCGCCAGACATATTCGGTTCGACCATGCCCATCGGGTAACCGATCGCCTTGATTTCTTCACCGCGTGACGGACTTGCTCCCTGCCACAGTTCAAGATACTCGATATCCCTGACTGCCAGTTTTTTAAACCGCTCGAGCTCCCTGTCTTTCAGTTTGATCAGGGCAACATCAGGTTCCAGTTTTTTTACCAGCCCGATCAGTTCTGCCTCGAACTTTTCTTCGCTGGTCAGCATCGAGCTGACTTCAATCTTATTTGCGTTTCTGACGACATGCGCATTGGTGACAATATAGCCTTCAAGATCTTTGTACTTAACAAAGAAACCCGAACCTAGCCAGACGCCCGGTATTTTAATGGCCGGGTTCATTACCGACTGCATGTCCTCTTCAATGTAACCCTCGACCTGAATCTGAACAACGCCGTTCATCATCTCTCGGGCAACATCGGTCAGGCTTTTTTTCTTCTTTGACATAGATTCATTATAGAGCTGAAAACCGCTTAAATGGATTATTTCTCATCCGGTTTTGATCTTACTTTGCTTAACATGGCTGCGCATTGGTAGTAGAGTAATAAAGTTAACGATGCCAGTTTCACCAAACATGGAATGACGAGGTTATCGAAATGAAAAAATTTATCATCGGCCTGCTGCTACTGTCGCACTCGACCGTAAGTTTCTCTTTCGACTGGATACCCGAGCGCCGCAAGGACCAGAACCCTACCCAGCCCGCACACCTCATTGTGCCACTGCCCTACAGCAAACCCGGCATTGGTGATGGTGTGGTTATGATGGCGACCGTGACCAATGTCGCTGAAACCACAGCAGATATTACCGCCCTGTTGGTAACTGGTGATGCCATGGGCAGCATCATTAACGGTTCTGAAATACCCATTTATTCTGACATGTTATTTTTCGACTTCTATCTACAGCGCATTGATAGGGCAATGGTTAATCATTATTCAATTCGCGGTATCAACAACACCGGCACATACGACTTTAACCTTCTGGATATGAGCACTGCCAATGAAGCCGATCTTGAATTAAATTTAACTTTTTTTGAACGCAGACTAAATTTGTATTATTCATACCACAATTTTGAATACCAGATTGATGCCATCAGAGATCACGACGGCAATCTCATTACCGACTTTGGCCAACCGTTTAAAAATTCAGATTCTAGCGATAGCTTCAGGTTGTCAGTCGATCTGACCGACGACTATCTTGATCCGAGAAAGGGTTTCAGAATCGGTGTCGCTTATCAGGACAACAAAGCCGTCAACATTAACGAACCTGATTTTTATACACTGGATTACAATATTCTTGGGTATATCCCGTTCGGCCAGCTCGACACGCTGGTGCTGACTTATTATCAGTCGGATGCGCGTGTGCAACGCAAGGGCAATACCGATCCCACCAGTATTCGTGCAGAGCTGGATATGAACTGCGGCACAGACACACAATGCCTGTCCGCAGAGCAGGAACTGGTTGATAACTTTATCAATGCCAGAACTTATGGCACATCATCAGCACTAGGCGGCGATTTACGCCTGCGCTCTTTTCCACAGGGCCGCTATCAGGGCGCACATACCGCATTTATTGGTGCGGAGTACCGCTGGAATTTCAAGCAGGAAGCCAAACCGTTTGATTATTTTATCTGGAAAGATGTGCGCACTGGCCTGCAAGTCGCCTTCTTCGCTGAAATTGGCACGGTCTCTGAAACCGCTTCGCAGCTATGGGATGAAACACGGCACAGTTATGGCGCAGGTTTTCGCTTAATCGCAGCCTCTGGCGCAGTTTATCGTTTTGATCTTGCCGTGGGTGACGAAGGCGCAGAACAAATCCTGATTTTTGAATACCCATGGTAGTAAAATGCCACACTGGCTTTCTGTATTTAGCTCACATCTTCTTTAAAAATCCATAATAATAACTAGAGCAATCACAATGGATGAACTCAATACTTGGTTAATTGGTGGCGGCCTGACCATAGGTGCAATATTCGCCATCATGGTTCAACACTTCCGTTTTTGCCTGGTTGCCGGCACCAGCAATTTATTACTCATGAAGGATTATCGTCAGGCTATGGCTTTCGCCACTGCCCTGCTGGTGGCGATTACAGGTACCCAGTTGCTGGAACTGACCGGGCTTGTTGCCATAAGCGACTCAATCTATCGCAACAATACGCTGGACTGGTTTGGTACGACTGCTGGCGGTTTTCTTTTCGGTATCGGCTCAGCCTTAGCCGGCGGTTGTGTTACCCGGACTCTGGTCAGAACCACTGAAGGCAGCATTCATTCACTGCTTGCCCTGCTGGCATTCGCCATCTTTGCCGCCGTCACCCAGTTTGGTTTTCTTGAGACACTTCGTATCGACCTGACCAACGCCACCGCCATAAGCTTAACCACCGATGCGGGCATCGCTTCTATATTCTCACTATCGCCATGGTTAGTGCTGGCCGTGGTAGTTACAGGTTTACTGGCTTTTATTATTAAAAGCTGGAAACGAAGCCCCGATATCAGCATGATTATCGTGGGTATCATCATTGGATTGTTAGTTGTAAGTAGCTGGTATGTGACCGGCGTGCTGGCTCAGGATGACTTTGACCCCATCAAACCTTCAGCAATCACTATGTCGGGGCCGTTAGCGCGGTTTGGTTATATCCTTATTTCCGGCCGCGTGTCCGATTTATCGTTTTCAATTTTATTTGTCATCAGTACCGCTGTCGTTTCCTTCATGCTCGCATTGGCAACCCGGCAATTTAAAATCACATCCCCAGGCAAGGGCATGATCAAAATGTCACTGCTCGGCGGCTCATTAATGGGTGTCGGCGCCATCATGGCTTATGGTTGCAATATTGGTCAGGGCTTAAGTGGTATCTCTACCCTTTCAATGGAATCCCTGTTTGCCGTGATTGGCATGGTATCGGGCATCACCGTTGTGACTAAATGGATGGAAAAACATACTTAACCGATAACTACAAATTTATTGGTGCAGTGACAAACTAACCTGAATCCGCAAACCACCCAGTTCTGGCGAACGGTCGAGTTGTAACCTGCCTTTATACAGCTCAATAATTTCCTTGACGATGGCCAGGCCCAGGCCATGACCGGGCAAAGATTCGTCGATGCGGTGACCACGTTGGGTGAGCGCGGCCAGTTGCTGTTCACTAACACCGTTGCCGTCATCTTCAATCACAATGTGAATCGCATCGCTCTGATCGATACGGCAATGCACGTTACTCTTCGCCCACTTGGCAGCATTGTCGAGTAGGTTGCCGAGCAGTTCCAGTAAGTCATGCCGGTCAACATTCGTTAAATTTTGTTCTGGATATTTGCAGTCAAACTTGATTTTTTTATCATGGTAGATGCGCTCCAACACGGTGATCAAAGCGGGCAGTTCTTCGGCGGGATTAAAACGTTGCCCGGCGCTGCCAGCACCGGCCAGTCGGGCGCGCACCAGTTCATGTTCGATCTGCTGCTGCAGCGCGGCGGTGTGCTGTTGCAGTTCCTGTTTTAGTGCAGCAGGTGTTTCTTTATTGTCTGCCAGTTGCGTGAGTAAATTCAGCGGGCCTTTTAAGGCGTGCGCGAGATTGCCCAGCGCATTGCGCGAACGTTCAAGACGGCGACCCATCACCATTAATAAACGGTTCACTTCCACCACCAGCGGTTGCACTTCCAGCGGCACGGCTTCGGTGAGCTGGTCGATGTCGCCACGTTCCAGCTGTTCAATTTCACGACCGAGCTGGCGTAGCGGTGCGAACGAGTTGCGCACAATGCGACGCTGGATAAATAGAATCAGGAATAAAAATACAACGGTGAGCGCCAGCAGCAGCGTTCCATTTTCTAATAGTCGCTGTTGCAGCAGAGAAAGATCTTCGGCGACCATGATGGTGATGTTCTGCCCTGCCTTGCGATAGCCACCTGCCCACATCAATAGCGGTTGTTCAGCCGGGCCGGTTAGGCGGCTGACATACTGCTCGCCGGCCGCGAGTTTCTCGCTATTTAATTCAACATCCCAGAGTGAACGTGAACGCAGCATCTCGTCGTTTTCGAGAATGACTAAAAAGTAATGCCCGGACAACGGTTGACGGTAGATCGCCGAAATCGAACTTTCAAGCAACGAGGCTTTGCCCTCGGTGTCAAATTGTAGCGCAGCCAACAGGCCTTCACCATCGTGTTGCAAACGGCTGACAACAAGGTCATCGACCAGCCGCTGGTTCTGGTCATAGATGGTCCAGCCGATCAGCCCCATCAACAGCATCAGGCTCAGGCCCAGGCCGAGATGCAGCCGATGCGCCAGTGAGTTCACACTGAATCCCCGCCAAAAATATAACCCTGTCCGCGCCGGGTTTCGATCAGTGATTTGCCGAGCTTCTGTCGCAGGCGTTTGATATAGGCTTCGATGACATTACTGTCGCGGTCGGCATCGCCTTCGTAAACGTGTTCGGTGAGCCGCGCTTTGGACAGCAGTTTGCCGGGGTTGACCATCATATAGCGCAGCAGGCGAAATTCGGTGCCGGTGAGTTCGACCGACTGACCATCGGCCAGCGTCACACACTGGCGTTCTTCATCGAGACTTAATCCTGCCACGCAAAGTTGTGGCTGGCTGCGCTCCTGCGCCCGGCGCAACAGGGCATCGAGGCGGGCGAGCAGTTCTTCCTGATGAAAAGGTTTGCCCAGATAATCATCGGCACCGGCTTTCAGGCCATCGACGCGTTCATGCCAGGCATCGCGCGCGGTGAGAACTATCACCGGTAACTGGCTACCCGACTTGCGCCAGTTCTGCAGCACTTCCAGTCCCGGCCGACCGGGCAGACCCAGATCGAGAATCGCCGCATCGTAACTTTCTTCTTCACCCTGAAACTGGCCGTCGATGCCGTTATCGACCAGGTCGACCGCGTAACCGGCCCGGCGTAAATCCTGACGCAGGCGCGGGCCAAGTACGGTGTCATCCTCGACCAGCAGCAAGCGCATCAATCGTCCTCTTCGCCGAGGGCTTCGCCGGTTTTGGCATCGAACAGCAGCTCACGCACCACGCCCTGTTCATCCACCAGTTCCAGTTCGTAAACCAGACGCCCCGATTTTTCTTCCAGCTCCGCTTCCAGCAGTCGTAGTTTGCCGGTGTCCTTATTGACGATGTTTTGCAGCAACTGTTCCAGCGCAATGATCTCGCCGCTTTTCACCAGCTCACGCGCACGTTCGTGATCATCATCGGCCCACACATTTGAGCCGATGAAGAAAACAACTAACAGCGCTGCTTGCAGGTAATGTTTCATTTTAATTTTTTAGTCCTCCCAGCGACCAACACCGGGAATCTTGACCTCATGTTCATTATAAGAACCTTGTTCAGCACGGGTATGGCAGGCGGCACATTTGCTGTAACTGCCCACGTCCTTATTATCCGCCACGTAACGCGCGGGTATCTCATTATGCTTACGCTTGAAGTATACGGTATCACTAATGCGTAACGGAACCTCATCCTGTTTCAGCGAACCGGCGATTTTCTTCGAGCGCTTATAATCACTCTTGTCTGCCGAATTGGCGACCAGATAATCGAGAATGTTTTTGTTCACTTCTGGACTCAGCTCGGCGTTATCACCAAAGTGATCTTCCAGCCCGGTCATCATCTTGCGCCAGGATTTTTCCGGCAACAAACCTGGCTGATAGGCAAAATGACAGCTACCACATTCCGCACGATAGACCGCATTCTCCACGGGCGCCACATCCAGCTTCGACTGTTTGAACCAGCCAAAACCGCCTTCGTGGTCATCATCGTCACCATACACCGTTGCTGAATACAGCAGGCCCGTGGTGCTGGCAGTAATAGCAACAACACCCAATATTTTTTGATACGTTTTCATCATCTGTTCTCCTCTATTTAATAACAGGTTTATTTCTGGATATACAGCAGAAAGTCGCCCTTCTCCTGTGCACTGCATTCACGACCGAACGTCCATTTACAATTACGCATGAACCACTTCTCGATCTCTTTGGTATCGGTCAGACGTTTTGCATTCACCACCGGCGCCATCGGCTTAATCACCTTTTGCGTTTTTGCGTGCTTGCCACTATCAGCCAAATTACTGGTGTGGCAGGTACTGCAACTGCGCTCAAGCGGCGCCTCGGCGTGGTTATGTTTTTCAGTCCACATGCGCTGACCGGCTTCAGCACTGAACGGCCCCGCGCCGGCATCGCTGTACACTTTCAACAAAGCCTCCACCGCCGGGCTGGCACTGGCCGACTGAGCGGTCAGCAAAAACCCTGTGACAATCAATGTGGTTAATATTTTCATCATTCATTCCTCTTGCTATAAAAATCTATTCAGCACTTTTTTTGCCGTTGATCATCGAACGCACCAGGTTCTCGCCATGCTGCAAACCGGCCAGCACCACGCCAACCACATGAAATACCACCAGGAACAAGGTGAAGTTGGCGAAGAACTCGTGCAGCTCTTCAAACACATCGCCCACAAACTCCGGCGCACTGGCAAACAAACCCGACAACGGCCCGGCCATTTCTTCAGCCCCATACACCGCCAGCCCGGTCAGCACCGTCATCGTCAGACTCAGCAACAAGGCCACCACCATGGCACCACCCGCCGGGTTGTGGCCGATATAACGCTTGGGATGGAAAGTGGCCATGTCTTTTAAATAAGCCAGCACTTCGCGCGGTGGTCGCACAAAATCTCTGAAGCGCGCATGACGCGTGCCGATCAAACCCCAGACCAGCCGAAAAGCGATCAGCCCCGCAATCGTGTAACCGGCATAAACATGCAGATCCAGCCAGTCGTCTTCCGTCAGGTAAGCAATAAAAAACGCAGCCGCCAGCGACCAGTGAAAAATACGCACCAGCGGATCCCATACCTTGATTTGATTTGACTCGTTCATAATCCACCCCCTTAATCTTTGAGTAAAGAATACAAAGTGAGCGTGAAATGAAACTGAAAATTAGAGGTGTTAAAAAATAATTATTACAGAAACTAGATTCTTTCTATTTCCAATTGATAGATTGAAAATGATTATATTTAGAATGAACTTGGTCTTTTTTTAGTACTCCAACGAGTGATATTTACAATATTTATAGGAGTGTCTGTTGCCTATTACTATTTCATTTTCACGAAAATTCCGTCATCTCGGTCTTGCCTTTATTATTTTACTGATGTCGACGACAGCATGGAGTAAAGTTTCGTTGCTCGAAAAATACCAACGCCTTAAAAACGGAGACAGCATAACTCTGCCCGATACCCGCATTAACCTAACATCTTCGGTACAGGATGACTTGTTAAGCGCCGAAGTTAATAACATTCTCCATACACCATTCGATACCCTTGCAACTGTCCTCTCTCAGGCGAATAACTGGTGTCAGATCTTACCGCTACATTTCAATATCAAAGCCTGCACCCATGAGGAACACAATGATGCTGAAATATTAACCTTGTATAGCGGACGTAAAATTTACCAGCACCCCGAGGATAGTTACCAGATGACTTACCAATTTGAAGTCATCCAATGGGACGACTCACAGTTATCGCTACGTTTACGTGCTGATCATGGTCCACTTAATACTCGCGATTACATCATTGAGCTAGATGCGCTTCGAATCAAGGAAGGCACTTTGCTACACATTCACTCTTCTTACCGGTCAAGCATGCTTAGCTCTATACTGACCAGCACCTATCTTTCTACTCTCGGTAGTTACAAGATAGGCTTTAGCCAAATCGAGCAAGATGGTAAATCACGACCAGTACAGGGCATCAGAGGTATTATTGAACGCAATGTGATGCGCTACCAACTTGCCATCAATGCTTTCCTCAACACACGATCACTGCCTGAAACCATACGGCATGAGGCGATGCTGGCCAGCTGGTTCAAACAAAATGACAGCTTTCCACAACAGCTGCATGAGATGGATGAGGCAGAGTATATGAAGATTAAACGAAGGGAGAGGCAAAACCAGCAGCAGTTACAGCAGGCGCTAAATGACGTGCAGCATCCTGCAACAACGCCGCAGATCACCATGATATCTGAATTAGACTAACCCCGATTAAGCACTATGTGCCATTAAATCAAGCAAACATATAAACACGATACAAATCTATTCCTGATAAATTTACTAGGTTAACAATACAATTTAAAAGAATAACCTGGGCCTAATATCAGGAACCGCAGACATTGAGGAAGTGATTTAAAATGCCAACCATTCATCATCGTTACATTTTTTTATTATTCATCAGTCTATTTCCAATTATTAGCTTTATGACTGGTTGCGGAAGTTCGAGCAGTGATTGGCCACCCAAACCCGGACTCCATAAAGACAATGTCATTTCTGTCGATGCCATTCAACGAACCTACGACTATTATATTCCGTCTGGTCTTGGCTCTCAGGCTGTCCCGCTTGTTATTTTGTTACACGGAGGTCTGGGTAATGCTGATGCTATTACCGGTGAAAATGGCTCGACCGCTCCATTTAAAATTTGGATGGATGTCGCAGAACATGAAAAATTAATTCTGGTTTTTCCCGAAGGGCTGATGGGCCCGAATGGCGAAACTGGCTGGAACGATTGTCGCGGTGATACTGCTACCACGCCACCTTCTGATGATGTTTCCTACATTGATGATCTGATTCAGAAATTTCGTTCTTCGTTCATTATCGACCCAGATCGTATCTATGTATCCGGAATTTCAAACGGCGGATTTATGTCTCTGCGTCTAGCGTTAGAGCTATCGGATCAGATCGCGGCGGCGGCTGTAATTTCGGCAGGTATGCCAGCTATAAGTCAATGTGCAGACGCCGTACTACCGATATCAATTTTATTTATGAATGGCACAGCCGATCCGCTTGTGCCATATCTAGGTGGCACTATCGGCAACCCAGCTGATGTTCGTGGTAGTGTGCAATCAACGTCAAATTCTGTACTCTACTGGACTGTTTTTAATCAGACATTACAGGTTGCACCCATCTTCAATTTTCCTAACATCGATATTGCAGATAACTCTACCGTTCAACGTTACCGTTATTTCGACACACCAGTCCAGACCGAGGTTGTACTGTATAAAATTAACGGTGGAGGCCACGCTGGGCCGAGTATTCTGGAACAATACACCCCTATGGCAGAGCTACTCGTCGGCCAACAAAACCACGATATAGAAATGGCTTATGAGGTTTGGGATTTTTTCAGTGATAAGCGGCTTTAATTACTTATGACGAACGCACAACATGTTATTTAAATATGCATATTTAAAGTACTTTGTACTATTCAAATACAATTAGTGCTAGTCCAGCGAAGGTCCTAATACAAAATCAATGGCCTCAAAACCTCTTTCTTCCAGCAAATCCAAAACATCATCCCAGGAATATTCTGGACCTTCTTCAACTTTTGCAATCAAGCCAGTGACATAGCGATAGGCTTCATGTTCTTCTATATCCTCAGGCATTTTTATCAGGCGAATATTTGTATACTTATTCGCGGGCAGTATCATTAAATTACTACTCATTTAATACTCCAGTTATTTTGTTTTCATAATATATTATCAGCACTTAAAACACTTCTTCCAATATAACTTAAACTCACTTTTAAACTTGATATATTTTCAACCAGGAAATAAAGAGCCTGCTTTTACCCAGTTATTCTTGCTCATGTTGTAATAATAAAGCCATCAACCAGACACCTTGAGCCGTAGCATGAAAATTGCTTTCATTGCTTGCATAACCTGGTAACAAACTAGTCCAACCTAAAGCTGAATTACCGAGTGGTATCACTGGGTGCATATCATTCCAGCCACCATCCTCATTTTGTGCGTCGATGATGCGTTGTACCCAAACTGGCTTAATAGCCTCATAGTTTCCAGCTTCAGCCAATGCAAGCACACGTTGTAAATAGGAATCTGTCACCCGAAAATCGTATGTCAGCTCATCAATTATTATTTCCTGCAGTGACTGAGATAAAGCAGCTAGTTGTTTGTCATCTCCACAAGAACGATCCTGCATCAATCGGACTGACATCAGCTGGTGAGTTACGCAACGTGGGCTTAAATAATGCAATCCACAAAAATCAGCTTCATGTTGATCCTGGATAATTGTTTCCCGCGCAAGCGCCTTGTCACAAGAAAGAGCATAGACAAAAAAAAGCTGGTAAGGTTTATAACTTAGAAATGCCGTTATATCTGGCACGTAGGGGCGGTAGTATTTTCGAAAGTAAGGCGTCCAGACATTTGGTGAATTTGCATCTAGATACTGTTTTTTATACTGCTGATATATGTCTGTAAGTTTTTTATCATCACTTATCTCTGAGGCTTCTTTCAGCATCCACCATAATGCCGAGTTGTGATTATTTTTGTTTTTTAAGTCATTTACAACCAGCCACTCTATCGACTGGTTAAAAGTTCGCTGAATTTCAAAAGTAGTCGGCCAGTCTATAACTTTATTATTTTCATAATACTCATAAGCACAATAGACCATACCTGCCATAAAAAAAAATAATACTGTACCAGGTAGTTTTTTTATCATGAGGCCTCTTATCTGAATTTGTTATCTTTTCTGGTAGTCTTATTTTATGTGTTTAACTGCATACTCGATAGCTGTACATCGATAGTATGCACTAACCGTCTCGATATACTCTGTTGATTGTATCGAAATATCAACATTGAGACATGCTGCTATAAGTAACAGCCATCAAGTGATTGTTGCCATAGATACTGCTTTTAAACTAATACCCTGACCGTCTTTTACTGCCATCTAACCAGAAATATAACGTTCCAGCTGCTCAATGGTGAAGCGCTGTTCATCTATGATCGATTTCACCACATCTCCAATAGAAATTAAGCCAACCAGTTTACCTGCGTCTATAACCGGCAAATGTCGTGTGCGTTTTTCTGTCATTAAGATCATGCACTCTTCAATATCCTGCTCAGGTTGAACGTATAATACAGGGCTGGTCATGATGGCCTTAACGGGTGTTTTCTGAGAAGTAAGACCCTTAAGAATAATCTTACGGGTATAGTCTGTCTCTGAAATCACGCCCACCAGTTTGTCGCCATCCATCACCATCAGGGCACCTACTTTTTTCTCAGTCATTAGATGTATGGCATCGTAAACTGACGCATCAGGGCCTATAGACCAGACATCGCGACCTTTAATCTTTAATATGTCATTGACTTGTTTCATCACGGACCTCCTCACTATTCTGATTAGACAGTGACTTATTTGATGATCAGCTCCTCCTGCTAATGACATGGAATTGACCAATGAAGCCTCTGTCAGTATATCCAGATGGCATTGCAGCTGCCAACTATATAACATCAATAGTAATAGCAATCTGCCTAATAGTATATAACCCTCGCTGGTCGCTTAAAGACTGAAAATATAACCAGTTAATTATTTTTACACAGCATTTATTATGCCCTGTTTCCACCATTAGCTGATTAATGCTCCTTCATCTGGGCACGTAAAGAGCACTCCCATGCGCTACTACTGCAGTATTTTCCAATTCACTTCGCATTCACCTGACTCAGTCGCCACGTAGGCTGAATCACCGGTAATAGTGATGGAAACTTCCATAGTTCTCTGCACCATAGATGCCAGTCTCTGTATGCTTTCCCATTCAAATCGACATACGGATACTCTCAGCTGCCTAATTTTCCCCTTTGCCTGTTCCCACCAGACATCTGCTTTCGAGTTAAAACAATAAACCATAACCGCTGGCGCCAGTCGGCTAATTTTTTTGACTCTATCGACCGCAGGCTCACCTACTTCAATCCATAATGAAATTTGATCATCCGGCGTATGCGCCTATATATCAGGTTCATCGGTATCACTCAGTCCTTTGGCAAAACTCAGATGCTCCTGTTCATTCATGCAAAATGCTAAAACTCGAACCATCATTCTTTCTAGTGTTTCAGAAGGATGCAACGCAAGAGTTAAGTTAAGCGTATCGTAATAGTTTCGGTTGAGATCTGATAACGAAATTTTCAGTTTATATAGTTGGTTTTATTGCCACAGACACATTCCTTAGTTTTCTAATCAATCGTATGATAGGCGCACTCATATAAACATACTACTGACTACCCGGTAATGATTATAAACTTTTGATATATTGAATACGTTTTGCTTAAATCTGTTCAACTTAAGTAACAAATGCGACACTTAGCCTGCATTTCAAATAACAACAGGGTAGCATCATGATTAAATTCATAATTAAGAAAACTATAGCCGCTTTCATACCTGGTCTGCTCAGCCTGTTCGCTTATGCTGGCGACGCGGTTACAGAAAAAAACATTGGCATGGAGCTGGCGCGTGACATCGCTGATGAGACAATTACTGCCTGTCGTAATGACGGTTACCATATTAGCGCTGTGGTAGTTGATCGTTTCGGATTAGTACGCGCCGCCTTGCGCGATGATAATGCATCACGCTTTACGCTTGATATTGCCGAGCGCAAGGCTAACATGACGGTGATGGCGTGGATGGATAGCGGTGATTTCAAGAAAGCACGCGAGGACATCCGGCCTGAACTTAACCACATTCCGGGGCTGATTGTGATGGAAGGTGGCCTGAAAATTGTTTCTGCTGGTTTTAATATTGGTGCGATCGGTGTCAGCGGTGCGCCGGGCGGAGATAAAGATGCGGCATGCGCACGCAAGGCTCTAAACAAACTGGCCGAGCGAATTGCTTTTGCCTTTGATGAGGATTAAACAAACTGGCGACTAATGAAATCTTTTCATTTCGTCGCCAGCATTATTTTAATTCCCTTATTAACAAATATTATTTTTTAGCGGGTGCTTTCTCAGCCGCAGGTGGTGCTGGTGGTGCTGGTGGCATAGCATAAGGTTGCTGCCAGTAAGGCGCATAACCATAAGGCGCTCCATACCCCCAAGGCCGACCATAACCATAATTGTTACCGTAATAATTATTTCCATAATAATCATTGTAACCACTTCCATAACCATCACCATATCCACGACCTGAACCTTTACCACTCATACCAAAACTAAAACTACCATCAAAATCACCAGCGCCATCACCCCAGCCATTGCCCCAGCCGTTACCGTTATTGCCCCAGTTGTTCCAGTTATTGTTGCCCCAACCGTTGTTATAACCATTGTTGTATGGGCCCCACCATGCACTGGCAGACTGCACTGTAAAGGCTGAAATACCAGCAACCAGAATTACAGCAGAAATTTTCTTTAAAGCGACCATAATTTTTCCTCCGAATTTGTTGATGCCTTAATAGTAAATAACTTTTACACTTTTGATATCCTAAACTCTGCCGGCAAAAAATGTCTTTGATTTATGTCAATTTATTTTAAATACCGATCACAAATATTTAATTTTTTCTAGAATGGAATAATTAGCCTATTATTTTCCTTTAGGCCTAAAAGCCTTAATAACAGATTCGTTTACTTCTAAAAACGGACCTTCTATCAGATCCACGCAATACGGTATCGCTGGAAATACCGCATCCAGACACTCTCTTATTGATTTCGGCTTGCCCGGTAAATTTACAATCAACGTTTTATTGCGGATACCGGCAGTCTGTCGTGACAGGATAGCCGTGGGTACATACTGCAAGCTCACCTGCCGCATGAGCTCGCCAAATCCAGGCATCATTTTGTTGCAAACCTTTTCTGTAGCCTCAGGCACCAGATCTCTGGCTGCCGGACCTGTACCGCCTGTGGTGACAATCAGGCTGCATTGTTCTTTGTCGGCCAGCTCAATCAATGTTTCTTCCACCACATTCTGGTCATCCGGGATGACTCGATAAACCTGTTCCCATGTGGATTTTAAATAGTCTTTCAAAGTATCGATAATCGCCTGGCCCGAAAGATCTTCATACACACCTGCACTGGCCCGGTCAGACGCTGTCACTACACCGATTTTTATTACCGACATCTTATTAACCTCTTGTTATATTTAGTAATTATACCTGAATACACTTATGTCTCGGCGCAGACCCTCTATTCGCAATTTAACAAACCCTGATTGTCGACTCAAAAATGTTTCGAGTTTGGCGCTGATGATTGTTAAACTTCGCCTCCAGCGACCGGAATGCATGGTCGTATCTTCGTATACGGGCATAGAGGCTTCCGGCTGTGACAACTTTAAAGCATCTCTTTGAAAGAAATCAGATTTGGGCTAACGACATCAAGGATAAAGATCCTGAATATTTCATGGATTTATCCAAGCAACAGGCGCCTCAATATCTGTGGATCGGCTGCTCAGACAGTCGCGTACCAGCCAATCAAATCGTTAATCTACCACCGGGCGAAGTTTTCGTGCATCGTAATATTGCCAACGTTGTCGTACACACTGATTTGAATTGCCTTTCTGTAATCCAGTTTGCCGTTGAAACGCTGAAAATAAAACATATTATTGTCTGCGGCCATTATGGCTGTTCCGGCATTAAAGCCTCGATGGAAAAAAGTGCGCACGGCCTGATCGATAACTGGCTGCGCCACATTAAAGATGTCAGCCGTTTCCATGCTGATAAATTACAGGGATTATCCGCTCAGGATAAACATGATCGCCTCTGCGAACTCAATGTCATTGAACAGGTCACCAATGTATGCAATTCAACAATTGTGCAGAACGCCTGGAGAAACAGCGAAGAACTTTCTGTTCATGGCTGGATTTATGGTATAAAAAATGGCATTTTGAAAGACCTGGATGTTACTTTTACTTCCAATGAAGAACTGGAGAAAAGGAATGGTCCGGTCTAAGCCTTTTGACCATCCTCGTATCTATCGAGCCAACTTTTATTAACACTATATCAACTGAAATAACCTGTGCCAGCTGTCAGGCCAGCTGCTGCCGCCTGGAAGTGATGCTGATTACCGAGACCGGTGTTCCCGAGCATTTTATAGCCACCGATGAATGGGGCGGTAGAAGCATGGCGCGACTTGATGATGGCTGGTGCGCAGCCCTGAATCGAAACACTCTGGACTGTATGATTTACGCAAAACGGCCGCTGAATTGCCGTGTATTTGAGATGGGCGGGCACGAGTGCCTTGTAGAGCGTGCCTCTCCTTAGCCCCTACTAACCAAAACTGCTATTTTTTAAAACATAATTTCCTACAAATTTTCTTGTTTATATAAGATCTCAAGTTCATCTGCTGGTATTGGTTTACTATAAAAATAACCCTGAACCTCATCACATCCATTCTGTTTGAGATAATTTAATTGCTCTATGTCTTCTACGCCCTCAGCCAGCACTTTTAAATTCATACAATGACCCAGTGCGATAATTGAATTAATCAACTCTGCATCATCTTTATCGATTGTAATATCTCTTACAAAAGATCTGTCTATTTTTAGCCTGGTTATAGGAAACTTTTTGAGATAGCTGAGTGACGAGTAGCCCGTACCAAAATCATCAATTGAAAGTTCAACACCCATTTGATGAAACTCATTTAGCGTATCAATGGTAATTTTTGCATCACGCATGATAATGCTTTCCGTCAATTCTAAATCTATCTTATCAGGACTTATGCCTGTCTCTATTAAAACATCATTCACCACACTGGCCAGGCCAGGTTTCCTGAATTGTCGTGCAGACAAATTTATCGCCATCCTTAATCCTGAACAACCTGAGTCTTGCCATTCTTTAAGCTGCTTACATGCCGTTTCTATCACCCATTTACCGATTGGCACAATCAAACCCGTTTCTTCTGCGACAGAAATAAATTTATCTGGAAAAACCAGACCATCAACAGGATGTTTCCAGCGTATTAGTGCCTCAACAGCTATCATTTTTCCAGTCTGCAACGAATATTGTGGCTGATAATGAAGTATCAGTTCATTCTTAGCCAGTGCGTGTCGTAAATAATATTCAGTACTCAGTCGCTCATTAGCAATACTGGTTAAATCTGCCGTATAAAACTGATAATTATTTCGACCTTCTGATTTAGCACGATACATAGCAGCATCTGCATTACGCATCATCGTTTCAGCATCATTAGCATCTTCCGGATAGATACTTATCCCAATACTCGCACCAATAAATATTTCATGCTCCCCTAAATCAAATGACTCTGAAAACATATCTATAATATTTTCAGCAAAATGTTCTGCATCACTTTTACTTTTAAGATGGCCAATGATCAAAACGAATTCATCTCCACCAATACGCGAAATAGTGTCCTCACATCGCATCCGCTTGCTCAAACGTTCGGTCACACTTTTAAGTAATTTGTCGCCCGTTACATGGCCGAGTGAATCATTAATATTTTTAAACATATCAAGATCAAGAAGCATAACAGCAACCATATGATCACGACGATCAGCAGATTGTAGTTCATGTTCCAGGCGTGCATTACACAGTAAACGATTTGGAAGATTGGTCAGTGGATCATGATGCGTCAGGTAGTCAAACTTATGTTCAGCTTCTTTAATATTGCTTATATCTGCAAACACTCCAATATATTCAACTGTATTACCCTGATCATCTTTAAAACTATTAATACTGAGCAATTGAGTATAAACACCGCCATTCTTACGACGGTTTTTTATTTCACCCTGCCAATGGCCCGTCTCCTCAATCTCATTCCACATACTCTTATAATAATATTCGTCGTGCACTCCTGAACTGAGAATTGAAATATTCTTACCTATTGCATCCTCTTCGCTGTATCCTGTGACTTTAGTAAAAGCTCTGTTCACACTCAAAATAATCGAAGCCGCATCCGTTATAACTATACCATCTGATGTGTTCTCAAATGCTATTGCTGCTTTATTAAGGTACTGCTGCTTACTTGCAATATCCTTTACCATTTGGTTAAAGCCTGCCACCATACTATCCAGCTCACTCAAAGACGATGATATAGTCGAAGGGGTAAAATCTTGATTGCCAACTCGCTTAAAGTCATCTGAAATTAACTGTATAGGTCTTACTACGCGCTTCACCAGATACATACCAAGTAAGGTAAACAATAGTACAATAACGATACTCACAATCGCCAAGTTCATCATTAGTATATGAATTGGATGCAACACTATTTCACGCTCTACCTCAGTCACAATCTGCCAATTTAAGTTTTCTATCAGCATTGATGACCCATAGACCTGATCACCATGTATACCTTCGTATTCCCGCTCTGTTGGCCATGGCTGATTTTTCATTATTGCTTTCACCGGATACAATCCGCTGACATCATCACCCACCTTATATTGGCTGCCTTCAGGCGCCACTAATAATATCCCCGATTCGTTCACAATATATGAATTCATACCATCCGTGTTCATATGGTGTTTAACACTACTTAACAGACTATTTGCATCTACTTCTGCCAGCAATACTGCCCGTGTTTTATTTGCATCAGGCACCGGTACAGCTATAGTAATAAACACACCTTCTGGATGAATTCCACTGGAACCAACGTATACTTTACCCTTCAATGGGATCATCAATTTATCAGATAATGATGAAATACCTTCTAAATGCGGCGAAATCGCCAGTATTTTTGATCCATTGATGGCATAATTTTCCTGCCCGGAAATGACCCGGCCTTGAGCATCAAGTAATACCAAAAGATGGATTGAGGGCTCACGCTTTAACACTCTTGTAAGCAGATTTGAAAGTAACGCATCATCCTTTTTACTGGACAGGATATAGGCCATAGGATCACTTTTATTTACCATCATGGTCTTTAAACGTGACACTTCCTGCCTCACACTACTATGGACCAGATCCTGTGTTATCTTTTCCTGCCGCAAAGCATTTTCTAATAAGATATTATGTACGACTATACCTACCCAGATTAGCAATACAATTAAGGGTAGAAAGGCGACCAGCACAATTAAACCATGCCACGCATCCTTGATTGAATATATCGCTCTCATAAATACCCTTTTTTTACAACACCCCTCAAGAGTAGGCCTATCTACATTAAATTTCAATAATCTCCATTGACTGTTTATTTTCCTTTAACCATAAATCATTACAATTTAAACCAGGCAACCTAAAACAATGTTTTTTTGTCTTTTTAAAAAGAATAAAAAAGGCCGCTAATTTAGCGGCCTTTTTTACTGTTATAAAACTTATGAATAAGTTTATTTGATAAACAGCATTTCACGGTACTTGGGCAAAGGCCACAGCTCATCGGCGACCAATGTTTCCAGTGTGTCGGCATGTGAACGGACTTCATCCATCAAACTACGAAGCACCTTAGCGCAGTGCTGCATGTGTTTTTCTGTATTTGAAAAATCATGCTGCGCCAGGGCTGCGTTGAGTTTATCGACGCCAGCCATCATTGCATTGGCTTCAGCTGCGATCGATTTTGCTACTGAGTTTTCTATCTTAATACCCATTTCTGCCATGCTCGAGCTGGCACCTGTCAGCTCGAACAGGTAACTAATGGCCGCAGGGTATATGGCAGTTGTTGCCATCTCCACGACCAGCTTGGCTTCAACTTCGATCGACAGGATATATTGCTCGGCATACACTTCATAACGACTTTCCAGCTCTACAGGAGACAGTACGCCGGTTGATTTGAACAGCTGTTTCACAGCCTTGTCGCGTAATATTGGCAACGCATCAGCGGCAGTAGGAATGTTCTTCAAACCACGCTCTTCAACAGCCATCTTGTGCCATTCTGCTGAGTAGCCGTCACCGCCAAACACAGCGTTACCGTGCTCATTCATCAGCTCTTTCAGTACCGCAAAAACAGCATCTGCCTGGCTGGTGCCTTTCTTCTTCAGCTTGGCTTCCAGTTTTTCAGCAATCCAGTTCAGCGAATCGGCCAGAATGGTATTCATCGCCACCAGTGGACCGGATACAGACTGGTTTGAACCTACTGCACGGAACTCAAAACGATTGCCGGTGAAAGCAAATGGTGAAGTACGGTTACGGTCACCCGGGTCGCGTTCAAAATGAAGAATCTGTGGCAGACCCAGGTCCATCAGGCCACCCTCTTTACTGGTGGCCAGCTTGCCGTCTTTAATGTCCTGGAATACTTTTTCCAGCTGATCGCCAAGATAGACAGAAAGAATCGCCGGTGGTGCTTCGTTAGCACCCAGACGGTGATCGTTTGATGCGGTAGCCACTACAGCACGTAACAATGGACCGAACAGGTTTACGCCGCGAATCACCGCGCCGCAGAACAGCAGGAAGTTCAGGTTGTCATGTGGTGTTTTGCCCGGATCAAGCAGGTTACCCTGTGTGGCGTTGCCCACAGACCAGTTTACGTGCTTACCCGAACCATTCACGCCAGCAAAAGGCTTTTCATGCAACAGGCAGATGAAACCGTGTTTCTTGGCTGTGCTTTTCAGCAGCGTCATCATCAGCTGCTGATGGTCGGCAGCAATGTTGGCGGCTTCAAAGTAAGGCGCAATTTCAAACTGCCCCGGTGCAACTTCGTTGTGGTGAGTTTTAGCGGGAATACCGAGACGGTACAGCTGATCTTCGAGATCCTGCATGTACACCTGCACTCGTGCAGGGATAGCGCCAAAGTAATGGTCATCAAACTGCTGACCTTTGGCAGGCGCAGCACCAAACAAAGTACGGCCGGCCAATAACAGGTCAGGGCGGCTGTTGGCAAAATTGGCATCAACCAGGAAATATTCCTGCTCAGCACCACAGCTGGAGTTCAACGGTGCAATATCAGTTTCGCCCATTATAGACAGCACTTTACGAGCCGCCTTGTTCATGGCGTCGTTAGAGCGCAGCAGCGGAATCTTTTTATCCAGCGCTTCGCCAGTCCATGACATAAACACGCACGGAATCATCAGCGTAGAGCCGTTATCGGTATTCATGATATAGACAGGGCTGGTTGGATCCCATGCGGTATAACCACGCGCAGCGTTGGTCATACGGATGCTGCCATTCGGGAAGGATGAACCGTCGGGCTCGCCCTTGATCAGCAGGCTGCCGGTGAATTCGGTAATTGCATTGCCATCAGAGTTGGTAATGATAAAACCATCATGCTTTTCAGCAGTGATGTTGGTCATCGGGTAGAAAATGTGTGAGAAAAACTTAACGCCTTTGGACATGGCCCATTCTTTCATCGCTGCAGCAACGATATCGGCGGTGGCAGCATCCAGTGGAGCACCTGTTTGCACTGTGTTCTTTACAGCTTTGAAAGCGTTCTTGGATAGAGACTCTTCCATTTTTGCCAGATTGAAAACATCACAGGCCCAGATCTTTGATAGTGGCTCGGGTTGTGTTACAGACATTGGTTCGCGGTTGGTGATCTGGTAAATCGCCTGCATGCGAGATTCATTTCCACTCATTACGTTTTCCTCAAAATTACATTACTAGGTTGTTAGGTATTATCTGGGTTATTTGTTTTATAAATGACTATCAGTGATCCGTTGATCGGTGAAAGCGGCATTATATGTCAAAACTGTATGTAGCAATAATTAAGCCAATTTTTACCCGCCCCATCTCAATGTCACCAAAGACACAATCGCTGCAAAAACCGCATAAATATAACCTTTTTTAGGTATGAATCATTTATTTTGTTATTCCCTACATCCGCCTTAGACACAAACAACGCACCATAATGGTGCGTTAATGCTCTTTAATGGTGCGGACCTGCCTCCATTTTGCAACAAAACAGCACAAATCCGTTCGACTTAAATGAGACCGACACTTCGGTATTGATTATATTTTTTCGAGCCACTTGGTTTTTTATCGGCACGCCGGATTATACTTTTTAGATCAACTGCCTGAAACATTCTGGGTGGATTTAAATCTGATGTTACTTAAAACTGAAGAACGGTTAACTCGCCATTGTTATTATGAGTCTACGGTAACCCGGCCCACCGAGTCCCCCGCATTAACAGGACGCGTCTGTGCCGACGTTTGTGTGGTGGGTGCGGGTTATGCGGGATTGGCCGCGGCACTTGAACTGGCGCAACGCGGTTACTCTGTTACCTTATTGGAGGCCCAAAGAACAGGCTGGGGCGCCTCCGGCAGAAATGGTGGCCAGTCACTCGTTGGCTTTGGCTTTTCCGG
>JAOUNI010000096.1 GCA_029881035.1 Gammaproteobacteria bacterium
GTTTCCCGGATCAGCACGCATCACCATGGAAGTCGACCCTGATGCAACCAATCGTAGCCGCTTAACCAGTGAAATCAGTATTGCGGTTGATAAAGCCAGGCTGCCGAGCGATTTACCTAATGATCCGATTGTTACCGAAGTTGACGGCGCAGTCTTTCCGGTAATTCGAATGGCGGTTTCTGCGCCGCTGGATATGCTGGCGCTAAAACGACTGGGCGACGACATTAAAGATGATCTGCTGGCGATCAAAGGCATTGCCAAGGTTGTGGTCCAGGGCGACCGCAAGCCTGAGTACCGGGTTGTGGTCGACCCGGTGCGCATGCAGCAGCAACGAATTTCGATTGATGAAATCGCCAGGGCGATAAAAAACTGGAATATTAATTCACCTGGCGGTGACCTTGATACGCCGGAAGGTCAAAGAGCTGTGCGTATGGTAGGTGAATTTAGCAGCGTAGAAGACGCCTCTCAGCTGGTATTAAGGGCGAATGCGGATGGTAATTTACTGCGTCTGGGCGATGTTGCCACCATCAGCGAGTCGCTGGTTGATCCGACTACGCTGCATGACGTTGCCGGTGAGCCGGCATTATCCATGCTGGTTTTGAAAAAAGCGAATGCTGATATTATCGATACGGTTGATCTGATAAAGAGCTACATTGAGTCGGTGCCAGAGCGATATGGTGACGCTGTTCATGTAAAAACTTTTCAGGATTATTCGAGGTTTGCCCGCACACGCCTGAATGTGTTGACTAACAACGGGCTGGTTGGTCTTGTTCTGGTTTTTGTTTCGTTGTTACTTTTTCTGCGTTTTTCGGTGGCGATGACCACGACCTGGGGATTGCCCATTATTTTTATGACGGGTATTTCAATTCTCTATGCAACCGGGATGACACTGAACATGATTTCCATGATGGGCTTTATCATGGTGCTGGGCATGCTGGTCGATGATGCCATTATTATCGGTGAAAATATTACCCATCATATGGAGCGCGGGCTCAATCCTGTCGAGGCGGCAGTTAAAGGTTCTGTGGAATTAATCGGTCCGGTGACTACCACTGTTCTGACGACCATCGCGGCGTTCCTGCCGATGATGTTTATGAGTGGCATGATCGGCAAATTTATTATCGCCATTCCTGTGGTCGTGATTACATTGCTGTCACTGTCATGGCTTGAGTCTTTTTTGATTTTGCCCAGTCATGTCGCACACGTGACCAATGCAAACAAGCACCCACCAGAACGCCGCTGGTTACTGGCCATTGAAAATGCCTATGCAAGCCTGCTTGCCCGGGCAATAAAATTTCGTTGGTTCACCGTTGGTCTGTCGTTTGCAATTTTGATTGGTGCAGTGATACTGGCTAAAACCAGCCTGGCTTTCCAGCTGTTTCCGCCGGTTGGTGTGGAAGAGTTTATTGCGCGCATCACCGCGCCACCGGGTACAAACCTTGTTGAAATGCGCGAACATTTACGCGCAGTCGACCGCGATCTGCGCAGTGTGATTGATCCGGAAAATCTGGAGACGACTTTATCTGACGTCGGTGATGTTTCGTTTGACCAGGCCGATCCATTGACGCAACGTGGTAGTCGGTATGGCCAGATCCGCGCTATTTATATACCGGCAGCCAGTCGGCAACAGCATGATGCGCTGGTGGATATGAAGGCCGCTTCTGATCTGCTCAAAAAGAAGTATCCAAAACTTGATATATCCATGACAGAAGTTCGCCCGGGGCCGCCACTGGGACGCGCGCTCGAAGCTGAGATTTCCAGCTCCGATGAACACGCCAGCGAAGTCGCTGCAAGGCAGCTGATCGATCTTCTTAAAACAGTTCACGGTGTCACTACCATTGATAGTGGCCTCAATAAAGGTGACGATGAGCTTCATGTCGTACTCGATCGCGAACTGGCGACTTATGCAGGCGTTGACCTGGCGACGGCAGCCACGCATGTGCGCGCAGCCGTCGGTGGACTGGTCGTTTCAACCATCAGACGGGGCACCGAGGAAATTGACGTCACTATACGTTATCCCGAAGCTGGCGCGAGTGAGCTTGAGCAGTTGAAAAACACCCTGATTCCGAACAAAAAAGAAGGCCTGATTCCGCTACACAAAATTGCCCGCATCGAACAGCATGATGGCTTTACAACCATTCGACATAAGGAAGGCCTTAGAATTGTTAACGTGGTTGCAGATATCGATTCCAGTATTATTACCAGTGGCGAGCTGAATAATCTGGTTATGGAAAAACAGTCAGAGTGGATGGGGTCTGCGCCTTCTGATCTGAATGTTAG
>JAOUNI010000029.1 GCA_029881035.1 Gammaproteobacteria bacterium
GAAATATTTTATTTCTTTCGCTACCCTGAAGCTGCGCATGGCAGGACCGGTACTGGGACGCATCATTAAAGCAGAAATCGGTGACCGGTTTGTTTCGGCTAACCTGCCGATGCTGCATAAACGCACTACCGACCAGACCGGTGAGTCAGAATTCAGGCCAGGCGTGAACCGTGAACACAACCGCATTGATCTTTCCAATGAATTTGAGCGCCAGTTTTTTGGTGATGTCATGTTGTTTACCATTGAGAAACTGAATCAGCATGGTTATCCTGCAAGACGAACTGAGATAAATATCATCGAACAAGCTCTGGAAGAAACCGAGCAGGCATTGCTCCAAAAATATGAAACCAGGCATCAGCAAACTATGGCCGGTTTGACAACGTTAAAATCTATTTTCAATGATGATAAAAATTGGTGGCATCATTATTCTGAATGTCAGCAGGCCAACCAGGAAATTTCTCGATTTATCGATAACATCGAAAATAACTTTGGTGAAAACTCAACAGGCTACGTGCTGATAAATAACGTGGACAATCGGAAAAAACGCCACGAAGAAATATTGCAGGCAATTATGAGTTACAAAAATGACCGCGCTCTCTGGGAAACTATTTTGAAATGAACATATTTATCCTCAACACCGGCCGCTGTGGTTCCACAACTTTTATCAAGGCCTGTCAGCACATCACTAATTACACCGCGCTACACGAATCACGCTCGACCTTGATCGGTGCAGATCGTCTGGCGTACACCGACAACCACATCGAAGCAGATAACCGCCTGTCGTGGCTGCTGGGTCGCCTTGATCGTAAATTTGGCGACAATGCTTTTTATGTTCATCTAATGCGTAACGCTGAGCAGACTGCCGACAGCTTTTCCCGGCGCAGTGACTTCGGCATTATGAAAGCTTATCGTGAAGGCGTTTTAATGCAGGCTCAGCAAACAGAGACAGCGCTTGAATTAGCCCGCGATTATATCGATACAGTGGAGAGCAATATTGCGCTGTTCCTGAAAGATAAAACTCACACGCTACAGTTCAATCTTGAAAATGCCAGGCAGGATTTCACTACCTTCTGGCATCGCATCAATGCGCAAGGCGACCTTGATGCGGCACTACTCGAATGGCAGATCAACTACAACGCATCCACCTGAATCCACCACAGCGTTAGACGCGCTTGCTCAGCGTTAACACCGAGCAGCCGCGCTCGGCATTGATATACTCGTGGCTGATATCCGGATATTCTTTTAGCCATTGCGCGACCAGTTCTTTTTCGTCGTCTCTGGCAGCGTCGTCCAGAAATACCATCGCCTGTTTGGCCAGCTGATCAAATAGCAGAGGCATCGCCGGGTAACGTGAATTCTTCTGAATAAAACCGGGTGGCCCATCGATCACCAACATCTCAATCGAGACATCGGGCAACAGCGTCAGATCGTACCAGTCGTATTCATTGCTATCTAAGGTGACTTTTTCCAGCGGCGAGTGAATCACCTGCGCATATGTCTCCAAACCAAACGCCTGCAACTGCTGGCGCGTTTTTTCAGCATATTCTTCGCCATTTTCCAGGCTGATCACCTGCCCGCGCTGGTTGAGCTGACAGCATCGCGCCAGCACCAGCGTGGTCAAGCCACTGCTGCACTCGACAATCACGCCGGGTTTAGCCTGCAGGCAATGCTCGACGATGAGCTCGATAAAATCGGGTGCCGCCGACCAATCCGGGGTATATGGCAGTTCCTGGGTCAGGCCCAGTTTTTTCTGTATTGCGCTATAGGGGTTCACATTGGATTCCAGAAATTTCGAGTAAATTCTCTAAGTTATTGAGTATTCTAACTAAATATCTCGACAAATGAAGGTAACGGGGTTCATTATCCTATTTTTGAACCAATTGGCCACGCGGAAATTTATTTGCTTTACTGCTGTAAAAACAAGAAAATACGCCCTCACTTTTTCACGTGCACGGATGGGGTGAAGTACGCCATCTTACACAGACATTAACGATTAACGAGGATACCCCATGAAACTGATTCTTTTAGGTGCACCCGGTGCTGGTAAAGGTACTGTTGCAAAATTACTGACCAAGCTTGATGGTTCTGTACAAATTTCTACTGGCGACATTCTGCGTGGTGCAGTGGCTGCCGGTACCGAGCTTGGTATGAAAGCTAAAGCGGCAATGGAAGCTGGCGACCTGGTTTCTGATGACCTGATCATGGGCATTATGGCTGATCGTCTGAAAGAAGACGATTGCAAACCTGGTTACCTGTTAGACGGTTTCCCACGCACCATTCCACAGGCTGAAGCATTGAAAGTCATGCTGACCAATATGGGTGAGAAACTCGATTGTGTGGTCAACATCGACGTACCACGTGACGTTATTCTTGACCGTCTGACGACTCGTCGTACCTGTGAAAGCTGTGGTGAGATTTACAACGTTAAATCTAACCCACCAAAAGCAGAAGGCGTTTGTGACAAATGTGGTGGCCCAGTGACTCAGCGTGCTGACGAAACTGAAGAAGCTATCAGCAACCGCCTGGATGTCTACAACGAAAAAACAGCACCACTGGCTGGCTTCTACGAAAAAGAAGGCATGCTGCTGACTGTTAATGCTACCTCCAGCGATGCAGTGATCGAAGCAATTAAGGCAAAAATCGGTAAATAATTACTGACAGAAAGCCTGCTAAAAAGCCGCTGGCTCGAAAGAGCCCGCGGCTTTTTTATGCGTCACTATTTATTCATATAAATCAATACGCACAATATGGTTGCGATAAAGGCCGCGTCCTGTATATTTCTATCTATTCAAACCTGACAGGAAATTATGAAAATCACTATCATCAGCGGTAGCCACCGCAACCCGTCACAAAGTGAAAAAGTTGCACGTTATATCAATCGCAGCCTTGAAGTCGAACATCCGGATATCGAAAGCCATGTTTACACGCTGGCCGACAACCCCTTGCCGCTTTGGGACCAAACCGTGTGGGAAAACAGCGACGAATGGAACCAGCGTCTGGCACCACTAAAAAAGCAGCTCAGCGAAAGTGACGGCTTCGTTATTATTTCTCCGGAGTGGCATGGTCAGGTACCGGCCGGGCTGAAAAATTTCTTTCTGTTATTTAACCGCTTCGAACTCGGCCACAAACCCGCACTCATCGTCACTGTTTCATCCGGTGATGGCGGCGCTTATCCGGTCGCTGAATTACGCATGAGCAGTTATAAAAACAACCGCATCTGCTATATCCCGGAACATCTGGTACTCCGCCACATTGAAAGCATTCTCAATGACAACGAAGCGGACAATAATGCCGATGCCAATAACTATTTCAAAGAACGTATTTCATGGTCGCTGGGGATTTTAAAAGGCTATACCGTTGCGCTAAAAGCGATGCGCGAACACACCCAGATACATCACGATAAATTCGGCAATGGTATGTAATCTTTGAGACAACATATTTACAGTGTGCATTAATAGTTCTTATATTGATAAATTCTGACTGGTTAGAAGTCTTCCCAACATTCTTCAGGACTGGACTGAGTTACGCGACGAGGTGTTGTTGTCTGCAGTGCAGGCTGATGCTTTGCCAGCAGAGCAACATCATCAATTTCTTTCTGAATTGAAATATCATGCATCAAACCAGCTGATGACTGTTTGTTGTTACCCAGCTGAAAAAAATCCATCAGCTCTACCATTTGCCCTGCCTGACCCATAACAGAACGACTGTTGGCAGACACCTCTTCAACCAGTGCAGCATTCATCTGCGTCATATCATCCATATTTGTGATTGCACTATTTACCTGCACAATACCCGCAGATTGCTCACTGGAAGCTGCCGCTATTTCTACCATCAGGTCAGCTACCTGATTAACGCCCTTAATAATAGCTTCCAATGTTTTACCTGATTGATCCACCAGCTCTGAACCAGCCATAACTCGTTCTTCACTATCGCCAATCAGTACTTTAATTTGTCTGGCGGCATCGGCACTACGTTGGGCTAACATACGTACTTCGGAAGCAACCACGGCAAAACCACGACCCTGCTCACCGGCACGTGCTGCTTCAACCGCAGCGTTTAAAGCCAGCAAGTTAGTCTGAAATGCAATACCGTCTATGGTGCCAAGAATGTCAGAAATTTTTATACTGGAATCGCGAATTTCACTCATAGCGCTAACCGTATCTGCCACTACCTTTGCTCCGGCAATCGCGGCTTGACGATTGGCCTCAGCCAGTTGTTTTGCCTCAATAGCATTATCTGAATTTCTTTGCACAGTACTAGTCATCTCTTCCATACTTGATGCTGTTTCTTCCAGCGAAGAAGCCTGTTCCTCTGTGCGTTGCGCCAGGTTAGAGCTACCATCAGCCATTTCAGTAGATGCGACCGTAATATCATCCGCTGAATGACGTATTTCAGATACAATATTAAACAAGCGTTGGCGCATAGACTCTAACGACATCATCAATGCACCAATTTCATCAGTTGAGTCCACTTCGATTTTATTGCCTAGATTACCCCTGGCAATATCATCACAATAAGCAACAGCATTATTTAATGGATCAATAATACTTTTTGCTATCACAATAAGAGCACCAATACTGAATAGAGCACCAGTGCCTAATGCGAAGGCAATTAATATTGTAATCAGCCTGGATTGTTCCGCCTGGTACTGTTCATTAAAATCAGATAACTCATCGGCATTCCTGTTCATTTCCTCAAGTAAAGGATCAACCGCATGGGCCTCATTACGCAAATTTTCTATTTCCCTGTCACGTATTTTCATGCCATCAACCATAGCGTTGAAGTCCCGGTGATAAGAATCCATTAAACTGGAAATATTATTTTTACTGGCTGAAGGAATATCAGATTTAGCTAGCATGACATTAAATTCACTATGACGTGTTTTCATACTATCAACGTATTTATCTGCCTTTCTTGCTAGATAGTCTTTTTCATGTCTTCGCATCATCAACATGGAAACGGCCATCCTTGGCTCGTCAAATATCTTGAGCTGCTCTTCAACGTTATGTACTGACTTTCGTAATGCCCCTAATAACCCTGTTTTTTCATCTAATCCAACAATACGCTGAATTTCTACTGTCTTTTTAAAACCAAGTTCATAACTGGCAAATCTGGCACGCAAATCGCTCAACAGGGTAAGGTTGTTCTTGTTATCATCATTGATATTGCTCTCAAGCAACTGCATTATCTCTCTAGCTTTATCCATAGCAGCAGCATGCTGACTAACTGATTCTTCATCCTTATTCATGAAAAAATCTTTTTCACGACGCCTCGCCTCTAATAAAGAGTTAGCCAATCTGCCTGTATCCAGTTCAATATCAGTTACACGCAGTTGTTCAAGCCAACTGGCTTCACGGATATTTAATGCATATAGATAAGTGATACCAATGATAATAAAAATGGCCACAAGAACTGCGCCCATTAATCTAAGTTTATGTTTTACAGTCAGACTCATAAATAAATGTCCCTATTAGTGTATTGTTTATACTAGTTTTTTTCAGATGGAAACAGCAGTCTCTATCTTTTTATTCTTGCATTTAGACTAAGTCTTAACATGATAGCTCTAACCAGACACAAAGATCAACATCATCTTTGATATTACTAAATATCTAATCCAATCCTAATAGTTACCTAATATTGTAAGGCATCGTACATAGCATCAGTCCTGTCAAAACAATAAATACAAATAGATATTATTTACAACATGAAATAAATATCATTTGTAATGAGCATGAATGCCTTTATCAGCAATCAACTCATTGTGTGACCATAGTTACATAACATTAATAGAATTTATTTTATATTCATCATTAATTAATCTATTTATTTAACTTTAAACAATATGAATATTCACGCATCAAAATATCAGACCACTCAAGAAAAAATTGCAGGTCCATGCATGGATAAACCGGTTGAAATTAGATGCGCCTCCTGCATCATGGATACTTCCTATTACTTTTCAAATTTAAGCATAGAAGCAAAACGAGACTTGCAACCCAGTCTTAGCCTAAGACGGTTCATGAAAAAAGAGACTTTATATAAAGAAAACGATACCTGTAGACATCTGTACATCTTATTATCCGGTGAAGTCAAAGTTTATAAAACACTGGCTAATGGAAAACAACAAATTCATAAACTGGTACAGATACCTGGAGATCTTATTGCCTGTGAAGACCTGTTTCTAGATATGCATGGTAGCACAGCGGAAGCACTTAACGATGTTACCGTCTGCCATCTAAAATGCGAAGCATTACATAACAGCATAAGTCACTATAAAGAAATTTCAGACACGCTAATGCAGGCCATGTCGCGTAATTTAAACGCTTATATACGCCATATTGCTAATCTGGGTCAGAAAAATGCTCTTGAACGACTAGCTTCCTATCTTATTTATTTATACGAAACTCATCACGAACGATATCTGAAAAATGGTTTTCTTAAAGATGCTTTATCGCGCATCGAACTGGCCGATATGCTGGGCATTACCCAGAGAACCCTGATTAGAAGCATAAAACAGCTCGAATTAGATAACCGTATCAGTATTAACAGAAATGGATTTTTTATTCTGGATTATAAAGCTATAGAAAAAATTAGCATGGGTAGTTAATTAAACTTCATATTCAAATAAGTTCATAACTATCCATATCATTCTTACGTAAGCAGCATTTCATAATAATCTAATATTAAATTTATTAACTACAAATAAATTATTTAGTAAACAGAAATTAATACTGTAATTTTTCAACATAAATAATAAATATCAATGAGCTATAACTGGCGATCATAAAATTCCATACATATTGTTATATTCAATAATATTACCGTATTCTCACGTACATGTATTTTTAACTGCCTTTTTAAAGTAATTAAAAAATATATTCTTATATTTCATAATAAATGACATTTGTCATTGCCCAACCACTCTCTCTAAGTAAATATGATTTTAAGTTTTTTCGGAATTAGGCCGCCACGTCAGTGTCGTCTTTCTTTACAAAAAATCATCATTTTTTAAATTCATAAATAGTAGCAGGTGAAGTGTTATGCCCTCAAATGAGAATGAAATAAACATAAAAATGTTTAGTAAAGATGAAATTGAGGCTTTGAAAAAAGACCCAAATATCTGTAATCATGGACGGCGTAGTTTTTTAAAATGGAGCGCAATAGTTTCTTCACAGGCTATCATTGGCGGCGGTGTAGTCAATTTATTAGCCAGCTCTGATGCAAGGGCCGATGATACCTTTGATAATGTAACAGGCTGGGTTTATTCCGTATGCGGTTATTGTTCCTTTGGTTGCGGCCTCAACATTGGTGTTAATGCCGCTGGCGAAGCCGTAGCAGTTCGCGGTAATGAGAATCATCCCACTAATAATGGCCGTGTCTGTGTTAAAGGTTTGTATGAACATAAAATTCTGGATGCCCCTGATCGTGGTAAATGGCCATTAGTTAGAGATTCTAATGGCAACTGGAAAAAAATTACCTGGGATGAAGCAACGACAATTCTGAGTCAAAAAATAATTGATGGTGTTGATGCAAAAGGCGCTGACTCGATTGCTACTTACAATACCGGTCAGTGGACGCTGGAAGAATATTATGCTTTTGGCAAACTAGGTAAAGGTGCTATCGGTACCGCTACCATGGATTCCAATACACGCTTATGCATGGCTGCAGCTGTTGTAGGCTATCTATCCACTTTTGGTTCTGACGGCCCTCCCGGTTGTTATGATGACGTAGAAAACACCGACTGCTTTTTTGTCATTGGTATGAACCCTGCGGAAATGCATCCACAACTCTGGCGTCGTATTGCTAAAGCACGACGTAGTATACGAGCACCAAAATTAATTGTGGTTGATCCACGCAGAACCCAAACTGCTCGCAGTGCCGATCTTCATCTAGCACTCAAACCCGGTACCAACCTGGCTTTAATGAATGGTCTTATCCAGCAGATCATCGCCAATAACTGGACTAACAGTAATTATATTAATAGCTACACTCGCAACTACAATGCCATGGCAGCCACGGTAGCTAAATACACACCTGAGTATGTTTCAAACATTACAGGCTGTCCCGCTGCTGACATTGCTCTAGCAGCCAAATGGATCGGCGAATCCCCTGAAACACTTTCACTGTTTATTCAAGGTGTATACCAATCCATGGGGGCTACCGATACCGTGCGCATGATTTGTGCCATGCATCTGATCATGGGCAAGATTGGCCGTCCCGGTTCGTCACCTTTCAGTATTACTGGACAGGCTACCGCCATGAGTAATCGCGAAGCCGGTGCATCATCAGCTTTGGCTGGTTATCGAAACTACTACAACCCTGATCATGTCGGTGCATTAGAAGATTTCTGGAATGTACCTAGAGGTAAAATACCTCCGCATAAACCCACCGCTATTACTTCCAACAGGGACTATCAGGACTTTAATAGCCATGTGGAAATGATGCGCAATGGTGAGCTAAGCCTGTTCTGGATTCAGTGCACCAACCCAGCTGTTACGCTGCCTGACCTGAACAAACTCTACTCCTACATGGATTTCAACAACCCAAAACGCCCTTACATTGTGGTGCAGGACATTTACCAGCCCATGGAGTGCACTCATTTTGCCGATATGTTCCTGCCCGCAGCAATGTGGGGTGAAAAAACTGGCGTTTATACCTGTTCAGAACGTAAAGTTAACCTGGGAAGGCAGGCAGTACTACCAGCTGGTTATGACCTCCGCCCCCAGGGTTATGGTGCCTATTCCGATCTTGATATCACAAAAATGGTGGCCGATAAAATTGCTTCCATGGACTCTCGCTTTGCGGACAAAGATGGTAACTCACTAATTGGTTTTAATACCTCGGAAGAAGCTTTCGAGGAATGGAAAGCCTGCACCGCGGGCACGATCTGTGACATGACCGGCATGAGCTACGCTCGAATCGAAGCAAATAACGGTATCCAGTGGCCATCCACTACCTCCAACATCTATGGCGGAGCTCGTCTATATGCTAATGGTCGTTTCAACACCAACTGGGATGACACACAGGGTGGCACCCCCGACAAACCCTGGGTGGACCCCGATAATCTTAGTCGAGCCTATCTCTGGGCGAAAGAGTATATCGAAGCGCCGGAGATTCCCGACAGTCAGTACCCGTTCTGGCTGCTGACCGGTCGAGTTATTGAGCACTTCCACAGTCGAACCAAGACCAAGCGTGTACCGCAGCTGCATGAGATGGTGCCGGAAAATTATGTAGAACTACACCCCGAAGATGCCTCGGCGCTCAATGTCGTGTCGGGTGATCTGGTTCGGCTGACCACACGCCGCGGCGAAATTGTCATCAAAGCACTGGTGGTTGGAACAGTTCAGAAAGGCCAGGTATTTGTACCCATGCATTTTGCTGATCTGGATCCACAGGATAAGGCACAAAATGGAGGGCGCCTGACTGCAACCAATCGACTTACCATGAACTGGGTCGATCCGGACTGCAAACAACCTATCTACAAACACTGCGCTGTTAGTCTGGCTAAGGCTTAATGGAGGAGATGAAAATGAAATACTTAAATAAATCCATTAAATCTGTACTGGCCTGCCTGATAATCCTGGCACTGAGCTCATCGGTTTCTTTTGCAGGTAAAAGAAGTGGTAGTGACGGTGGCGGTTCACCTGCTCCTGCCCCTGCCCCTGATCCGGCACCCACCCAGGTGTTTGATACCAGTTTTGCTGTCGAATTCAGTTATTCCTGTCTGGGCGGTGGCTGCCATGAAATAGATCAAAATCTGGTCAACGAATATGCAGCATCAAAAATGACCCATACCATGGTCAAGTGCAACGCCTGTCACGGTACACACACAGCCGATACGGTGGGACTGGAAAAACCTAATCTCACCGGTTATTACCCTGGCATTGGCGCTACTGGTTATAAAGTAGATACTGATCGTTGTAAGGTCTGCCATAACAATGAGCATACCGGTGGTGGGAAAAAATCAGGTGATAACTGTTATAGCTGTCATACACCGCATGAATTTGCTCCTCCTGGAGGAAAATAAATACACGATAGTTATTTTAGGATGATTACAAAGCCAGCTCATTATTGAGCTGGCTTTTTTTTGGAAAAACTACATGGCTGATTATTAGAAATTATTTTTTAACAGCTCACATTTAGTTGTAACGATAATCAATCAGCCTCACTCAATAAACTTAATTTGTCCGTTATATACAATCTTTACTACCCCTATACGTAGTATATAATGTTGCAATGAAATGGACGTCAACAACTACTTTCATAGCGTGTATCGCCTGCTTCTCTCTAGATGGCTGTACTTATAACTGTGCATGCGACGAAACTCTTCCTGAGCAAACCAAAACATTAACATCACACCCGATACCTCAGGGCGAACATCTCTTAAACGAATGCACATACATAAACGAAGGTATTACCGAATCGATAGCTTTTTCAGAAAAATTAGCGAAAAGCCGTTACGCTATTTATTATCAGGCCATGAGCAGAGAAAGAGTATCGGAGTTACAAACACGAGCAAAAGAAATCGGCTGCCCATAATTACCCCAACTACCTATACATCACCCTTAAAATCAACTTCGCTTCATGAGTTCATTAAAACTTACTTATTCGATAAAATACACGCTCTTTAATTTACATCGAGCTTTAAAATGACCGTCGCAGAATTCGAGGAAATTTCCCTAATCGTATGTATTGGCGGCCTGATTCTGTACATGCTTTTTATCCTCTATAAACTCTCAGAGGAATCAAAAGCAGGCAGATACGGTACATTTATTATCTTCTTTTCCCTGGGCCTGGGTTTTGTCGGCTTTGCGGCAAAATCTGTCATTAAAATGTTTATTGAAAACTAAATAATCTCTTTAACTACCAAGCTATTGATATAGCCCCTACATAAACGACATTAGATATTTACCCATCGAGGTATTATTTGTTTCTGCCAGGCCTCGCTGTTAATATGATTCTGTAATCTTCTTACATAAAGTTGGTTCGGCTCAGAATATAGAAATACTGCTAATTAAACTTGGCACATTACTATTCGATTCAATGCAATGTGTTACGTAGTACAACGTCAGATATTTTCAATAATATTATGAACATGGAAAAAAACATTGATCTAGACGACGCCATGGTTTTCCTCTCCGGGGTAAACATCTTTCTCGATCTCAACAACAATATTATTGAAAACATGGCCAGGTGTATGAGCATCAGCGAGTACACTGCAGGCGACTACCTGATTCATAAGGGTAACCCTGGAATACACATGTTGCTCATCAAGCAGGGAAAAGTTTCCGTCATGCTTGAAAATAAAGAAGTCCATCTGGGTAAAGGTGCCGTACTTGGTGAGATGGCATTATTGTCGGGTAACCCCAGTAAGGCTGATGTTATTGCACAGACAGATACTGAAGCTTTTGTGCTGGAGCCAGAAGATTTCCAGATATTGATGTCCGAATATACTGAATTAGCATCTGTAATGACTCGCCTGATGAAAAGCCGATTATCTACCGTCAATGATATTCACACGCTGGGGAAATATCAGATACTGGATCAGCTGGGTGAAGGCGGCATGTCTATTGTCTACAACGCATTAGATACTGAACTGGGACGTGAAGTTGCTATTAAGATGTTGAAGTATGAAATCGCCACTTCTGAAGAATTCAAGCGACGCTTCAAACAGGAAGCAAAAATCATCGCACAACTAAAACATCCCAACATATTACACGTGATAGAAACAATTCAGGATTACTCGACTGAATTTATCGTCATGGAAAAACTCGATGGTTATGATCTGAATTACTACCTAAAACATCAGGGTGTATTCAGTGGCAAAAAAACTAGTGAAATCCTGCATCAAATTGCCATGGCACTGGAGCACGCCAATACCAATTTATCCGGTGGTATTATTCATCGGGATGTAAAACTATCAAACATTGTGCTTGATGATCGTGGTCACGCCAAATTAACCGATTTTGGTATTGCCACCAAAAATGAAAATGCATCTGAGCATTATGAGGGCACCGTGTTATATATGGCGCCCGAGATTTTGCTGGGCAATGCTATCGATCATCGTGTTGATATTTATGCCCTGGGTATTACCGCTTTTGCTATGTTAACTGGAAAAACCCCTTTCACCGCATCAACTATTGATGGTGTTATAGCCAATCAACTCGAAAAAAATCCACCTGTTATCGAAGAGCTGGTTCCTGATATACCTTCAGGCCTGGCCGAGTTTATTCATCGCGCCCTGATCAAAGACCCTGAACAACGTATTTCAAACTGGCTCGAAATAGAAGCACTACTCTCTCACGATAAAAGCACTAATTTTAAACTGGAAGCATCCAGCGACATGGACACAGCCATCATCATCAAAATGAAAGGTGAAGGCATTGATAAAGATGAACTGCTACGAGAAATTAGATGGACGCTAAATCGGTATCGAGCAGACTATGAAATTGAAACTGTAAAAAAGGAAACGCAGGAAGTTGATTTTAATCTGGACTAACTATTTTTGTTTCTTTATAAATAAATCAACATCTGGCTACTTATCTATCCAAACCAATCATACCCAGAACATTAGACTGGTAAAGTAACCTCTGCAGAATTATGATAGTAGTCAGGAACTTTACCAGTGTGAGGATTTCTGACAGCCATGATGTTAATAAAATCAGTACTGTACTTGTGTGGACCCGTGTCAGTTATACTCATTTCGGCCTGTAGCTCTCACGTACCCCCTGAAATCAGGCAAAATCTGGAGGATTCTCCTAGCATTGCGCAAGTACACCAGGCAGCAGACAGCTATTTATCAAAAAAGGTACGCTGGGGCGGTGTCATTTTAAACATAGAAAACAAACAAAATGCCAGTTGGTTGACGATTCTTGCCTACCCTCTGAATGATATCGGTAAGCCGCAAGACTCTGGCCTGAGCACAGGTCGATTTATTACCATCATCGATGAGTTTCTCGAACCCACTGTATATAGCCGGGATCGAAAAATCACTCTCATCGGTAATCTGCTCAGAACCGAAACCATCAAGGTTGGTGAGTTCCCTTACAAATATCCGGTCGTTCAGGCAGAACAACACTATTTATGGTCGTCCGACCCTGAACTCACAGCCCCCGACTACCCGCCCTACTGGTGGTACGATCCCTGGTACAACCCGTATTATCCATGGCATCATCCCTATCATCCGTACTATTAACTTCAATACAATAACTAAACTTAATGATTAACAAACTTCTGTCACTGATCACCTTAAGCCTGTTTATCAGCCTGATGACCAGCTGTGCCAGCACACCCGATTTTGACACCACCCAAGTTGATCGCTCACTGACACCACAAAGCGTTATCGCTGAACCCATGATCAGTCGCGGAAAAATTGCACTCTGGGGAGGCACTATTCTTGATATCCGAAACATGGAAAACATCACACAAATAGAGGTTCTGGCCTACCCGCTCAATTCATCCCATCGACCCTTGCAGGAAAATAAACCACTGGGACGATTTATCCTTCAGCACAAAGGCTATCTTGAACCCACTACCTTTGCACAGGGCAAAATAATAACCGTCCTCGGTTCCGTCAGTGAAAGTCAGAGCGGAAAAATCGGTGAAAGTAACTACACTTACCCGGTCATCATCGCCCGGCAAATACACCTCTGGTCACCGGAAGATGATCGAAGCAATACCAGCTTTCATTTTGGCATTGGTGTTCGTTTATAAGTTACCAAAAAGTGACACGTATCTACTAAGAGACACATGTTTTCGTCTAAATTTAACATTCAGCCTATTCTGCTTACTTTCTTCTGTTAATTTATGGTGAAAAAACTTGCTCTGGATCAAGATTAATATATTAGCAATAACTAATATATTAATTAAGAATATGGGGGATTTGTCATGAATGCTATAGAGAAACATGCACTTGCCGATCAGGCCTACGAAACTGCAGTCTGTTATGAACTGGATTTTGGCTGCTGCCCTCAATGTGTTCTATCCGCCGTACAGGAGACCGTAGGCCTGGTCGATGACCAGACGATCAAGGCCGCTCACGGTTTAGCCGGTGGTGGTGGCCTTATGGGCGAAGGAACCTGTGGCGCTCTCACCGGTGGCCTGATGGCACTAAGCGTGAAAAAAGGCCGAGGCCGTGACCAGTTCCAAAAAGGCCGATTTATCAACAACTATGACAAGGGGCGTAAGCTGGTGGAAAAATTCCGTAAAGAGTTTGGCGGTATCACCTGTCAGGACTTACAGAAAAAATTCACCGGCAAGACCTACGATATGTGGAACGCTGAAGAATATGCCATGTTTAATAAAGACAGGGGCTACAAATGCGCTCATGCGACGGGCACAGTCACTAAATGGGTCGTTGAAATGCTATAACTTGTACAGACAGCAGCCTCTTACCTTTACTCAGTGGCTGATCAGTCAAAAAAATAAAATAACAAAACTAGAGCTGCAGCGGTTTGTGCGGTAATCTTCGCATTCAAAACAATTCTAGTGGCGATATATCGCTGCTCAACTTAAATCATCAATCTGGAGTTAACCGTGTTAAATCATCGTTCTATCATCCTTGTATTCCTGTTTGTTAGCTTCAATCTTCTAACAACTTCCGTTAACGCTGTTACCGGTACGGTTATTTCAACCATGGATGCAGCTGGCTACACCTATGTTGAAGCCGATACGGGTACTGAAAAAATATGGCTAGCTGGCCCAAAAACCAAAATCAATCAAGGTGGTACTATTAATCTGGATACCAGCAATCCAATGAACAACTTCCACAGTAAAACACTGAACCGTGATTTTGCCGTTGTCTACTTTGTTGATGGGTTCTCTGGTAGTGCCGTAGAAAAACTTGCCAATACAACCTCGGCCTCCGCTATTGATATACCCAAAAATGCTGCGACTGCCAAAACTAAAGCTATCACATTAAGCCAACCCATTGAGCGTGTCAAAGACGGTCAAACTATCGCCGAAATCATCGCCGGTAAAAAAGAACTGGTTGGCAAGACTGTTAAAGTACGTGGCAAGGTCACTAAATTTACCGCTAACGTAATGAGCAAGAACTGGATACACATGATCGATAGCAGCACCGATAATGACCTGACAGTCATTACGATGGACGATGCAGAAACAGGTCAGACGGTAGTGATTGAAGGCACAGTTGTTCTCGATAAAGACTTTGGCTACGGCTATTTCTATGAACTGCTGATCGATAATTCCAGAGTTACCATAGAATAAAACTCTCAACAGCAGACATTAAAAATATCTGAGCTGATTAGCATGCAACATGATAATTTTTTTGCCTGTATCACTGAATATCAGCTATGAGATAGCCATGGCAGGATGTAATTGTGAAGTAGAAATAAACAACCATGAACAGAGCAGGATCTTAATTATCCTGCTTTGCATTAATGCATTCATGTTTTTTATTGAAATCACACTCGGTATATTAAGCGAATCAACCGCACTCATCGCAGACTCATTGGATATGCTGGCCGATGCCACCGTCTATGGCATTGGCCTGTATGCAATTGGAAGAGCCGCGCAGGTAAAAATAAAAGCCGCGCATATTAGCGGTATTTTTCAAATATTACTCGGTATAGCTGTAATCATGGATGCTATTCGTCGCCTGATCTGGGGTAGCGAGCCAGAGTCATTACTCATAATTCTTATCGGCCTACTAGCACTGATTGCCAATATCATATGCCTTCTGCTTATCTCAAAACACAGAGAGGGGGAAATCCACATGCGCGCCAGCTGGATTTTCTCCAAAAATGATGTGATAGCAAATCTGGGCATTATTGTTAGCGGTGTACTGGTCTATCTCTTAAGCAGCCGACTCCCTGATCTCATCATTGGCATCATCATATCCATCATCGTTATTCGTGGCGGTATCCATATTATTAAAGACGTCAACAATGAAAAAGAATTACTGACTAAAACAACCTCATGAACTATTTTTATAATCTATAAAAACCAAAGTAAACTAACTAAAAAAATAAAAAAGCCCGACAGTTTTCACTATCAGGCTTTTTTATTCGAAGATTTATCCTGGCTAAATAATTACCCCGATATATATCTAGAAGTGTAAAAACGCACCTATCATCATGCCTTTAAACTCAAGATCGGCATTAACCTTATCCAGACCTTTCAATTCAAGCGTAGTTGTTTTCAAACCAAGCTCAATACCAATAACACCCATTTCATACAATGCACGAACACGAATATCCTGATAGCTCGCATCAGAGTAACTAATGGTATTAATGTCAGCACCGACTGAAAGTCCCGTGAATGGCAAATCAAATTGTGCTGCCACATACAACATAGGTATGGTTGCAGATACGGCAACAGTTTCAGTACCCACGATAAAATCAGCATCCAGCTTACGTGCCGTAATACCGAAATCAAAATTTACCCAGTTATCCAGCAAACGCCAGTACAGGATGGCATCGGTAGTATCCAGGTTGATTTCAGACGGTGAACCAATATTAAAATTTTGTCCATTAAAGTCTATAGAAGCCGATGAAGTACCGGTGTGCCCCATGGTTGCTCTTTCGACTCGCACGTTCGGTACCAACGGTACAAAGTGTTCAAAGGCCGCGTACATATAACTATCTTTTTCACCGGTATATTTTAGATTTTTTTCCATATCAATAGTACTAGATCCAGAAATATCCGTACCAAAGCTACCCACTGGATCATGATCCCAGACACCGCCACCAACATACAGTCCAAGCGCATCTGCATTTGCATTACCGGATAAAGCCGATAAGGCCAAAATAAGTGACACAGTCAATTTACGCATATTCATATCTCCTGTTAAAAACGTAATAGTTATATATCTTATTATCATTTTTCAATCTGTGGAACTGTTTTGATTTTTTAACCGACAAAGGGCCAATAAATCAGGTTTATCGGTTCATTACCTTATCGAAAAATCACACCTGAAGAAGCTTTTTACCCTTTAACTATAGTTGTTTTATTAACTATCAAAGACTTTATTCAGGTCGCTGAGGCCGTACACATAAGCTAGCGTAAAAGAGACTCAGGGCATGGTCCATTAAAATTCCTTTTCTAAATTAGAACCTAAATCCCATGTTGATACCATAAAGATAATGATATTGGCTACGTTCTGAGATAATCCCCTGATTATCATTCAAATTAATATTCATCACGCCCCAGTTCAAACCGAATTGTATGGAATCTCCCAGTCCGAATAACAGACCCAGGCTAGCTTTGGCCAATAACCCAATCTCATCATGCTCAGTCGTACCCGCAGTAAAATTCATCTGGAAATAACTCGGATTAATACCCTGCGATAAACGCCATCTCAATATTGGACCAAGTAACCAGTAGCGCCCTGTTAATTCAAGCACACTGACATCACTAAGCAGAATATCTATTTTACCCAGTTCCAGGCCAACCCCTACCTCAAGGGATCCCTGGCGGAATCCTGTTGAATAACGAAAACCGTCAAAACGCGCATGTTGATCTATCGCTGCAGAAGCATTACTTCTCACTAGCGCCAGTTCATTCCAGCGTCCACAGGGTGCATTGCCTAAAGAAACATCATACAAATACTTAAACACATAAAGCGCCCATACCACCACGACTATCGTTCCAACAATAACAAAAATAACAGCCGCATCATCACTGGAAGAACTGCCACTGGAATTCATTACGTCTTCGGTGAAATCAACCATAAGTCTAAATGATTCCTCACCTGCTGATTCAGCACCCTGCTCAGCACATTCATCTATTAACGTTAAAGTTTGCTGAACCTCTACACGAGCCGTATCATCTTGCTCATCAATTTCAGCCAGCGGCAGTGATATTACTTCTGACTGCCTGTAACCACGTCGATGTAATTTTTTTTCTAGCGACAAATATTCATCGGTGGAGACGCGGATAACTTTTGCGTTGGGATATTTTTTAAGCAACTCTGTCTCATTTAAACCGGCTTCAGCATAAACAGGACGAGGCGCAACATTCATCACAATCATGACAAAACAAATAAAATAAGCAGTTAAACGACGAAACATCAAATATCCCTGATCAGCATGTCAAAAACATGATCATAGGCCAGTATGTCACTACTCATTGAGAAATATTCGGTAGAACATATTGTATAACTTCTTTAGCCTCTTCAAATAAAGCAATATCAAGACCTTTTTCAGGATAACGGAAATGTACCGCACCATCTACCTGAACACGTTCAGCAGGCTCACCAAAACGTGCCAGTATTATTTCCTCATCCAGATTGATTACAGGAATAAAAGTGAGCCCGGTCACTACTTCATTCAGCGCCTGGTTTAATTCTTCGTCTGATAAGAGATATTTTTTTGCTTTACCGCTCGGCATATAATCTGACTTTACCGCACGTTCACGCCAGTTTTTAATATTTTTCTCACTTGCACTTGTCTGCACTACCAGCTTTCCTGAAATTACGCCGGCTCGATAATGACCATAATACATTTCAAGATTACCGATCTCATCGGTGGCCGCAATAATCGCCAGCTCCATATCATCATCACCCAGAATACCCAGCACATCGGATAAGCGGCTGACACCCAAATGCAAACCAAAGACCTGTGTAGAACCATCAGGCATTACTTCAATTTGCCAGGGCAGGCCGGTTATAATTTCCGTATTTTCAGATTTATTAAAAAAAGGATACCCAAGCAGCACCACCGCCAGTAAAAAAAAGAGTAGGAAAAATGTTTTCACTGAATTAAATATCTCTATGTATGAAATTAACGATAGTTGATCAATGTTATCATGAATACAGTTGCAATTGATGTGTCTCATTAACTGCCTTTTCTGCAGAATTATAAACATTGAGTTAAGTTACTTAAATATTACAATGCTGGTAAAAACATGCTATTTTCATCAGCACATAAAATACTACCCTTCATCTGGCTCCCTTGTCTTTGATATGCTTATAAAATATTTTTTAACATACAAGAATATTGCATTCCTACTAATAATAATTAGTACTACATGCACCGTATCTGCCAGCACTGCTGCAATCCAGAGTGAGATTAATTTTGCTGATATCAATAAATACGCTAACTTTTCTAATGCCGCCTATCAGGCGCAGTCAAAAATACAGGATGCCAACATATTTAAAAACCATACACTCACTCGTTATAGCCATATCCCTGGATTTAATATTTCTTATTTTCTGGCAACTGATGATATTGCTAAAACTCAGATTATTGCTGTTCGTGGAACTGCCAATATTGAAAATGCCTTTGTTGATGCAGCACTTGAACTAACAACAGACAAACGTACAGGCATACGTTTACATAACGGGTTCTCACAAACGGCGCAGGCGATTTATGTCGAAATAAAACCACTACTCAAAACCAATTACGTTATCGACACCACGGGCCACAGCCTGGGCGGTGCTGTTGCCCTGATTTTAGCTATGTACCTCGACACTGACCATTTCAATGTTGGTCAGATTGTGACTTTTGGCCAACCCAAGATCACTAATGTCGCTGGTGCTAATCACTTTCAACATCTAAATATCATTCGAGTAGTTACACCGAAAGACCTCGTGCCTTTAGTGCCACCGTTTGACCCGGTAGATTTAAATAATCTCGATATCTACTGGCACCCCGGAAAAGAAGTAATCCTGTTACCTGAGTCTACCTATGCTGTTATAGAAGGCGTTACAAGCATGATGCGCGCAATCAAATTTACTCAGGAGCCGCTTAGTGAAAATAACTTACGACACCATCAAATGAGCCTCTATCTGGAAATGATCGCAAAGAATATCCCTTCTGCTAGATTAGTGCCATATGAAAACAGCTTTAATTTATTTAACCTGTTTGACGGTCAGAAAAAATAGGTTATTTTTATTGTCACTAACGTGTCATTCAGCAGAAAATGTAGCAGTTATTTTCCCCTTACACTCGTCACCAAAACCTTTAGGCAGCCAATCATTCCAGTCGTTGGGAATGAGTGATTTAATATCATCATGATCTTCAATAAACCGTTTCATATCAGCTTTATTCCAGGATGGATAATGAGTAACGGTGCGAAAATATCCGTCAGACCTGGTCCCCTGAATCATCAGGTAAAGTATATTGTCATTCACCTTAAAAATCGGTAGTTCATTATTCGAGCCAGTAATAATAATTCTTTGCGATTCATCCCACTTGCTTTCAGCAGATACACTCTGATACACAGCGCTATATTCATCAGAACATCCGACTAACAACATAACCGACAATATTATAAGTAAAATATTTTTTATCATTATTAATTAGCTAAGGGTTTATTGTTAAAATTGGTAAGACGTATAATCAATTAAGTCTCCTTCCTCTCTTATATTAAATAACAAGAACAGGTTAATAGAAATGAATAATCAGCATAATCTTTTGCGTTGCCACCAAAAATATTACCTGATTATCGACATTAACCCGGAATCGGTTTTAAACCACCAACCTGCTCAATAATATGAATGCTGGCGTCGCTGGATAACCTACACCCTGTAGAGAAAACTGGGTGGCTTCTGTGATAATTAAACCTGCACTGGCACGCTACTGGTAATAAGCCAGGTTGAGCGAGTGCGGATTTTCCTCACCAGCCCGATTGCGCGTCAATGGTGCCATCACAATTCGTCAGGGCAACAGGTAATCACCTATTTTATAAAATTAAATAAATCATGCGACTTAACCATTATTACATTCCCGAATATATTCGTTGAAGTGTATGACATCTACGGCCTGATATTGCAATAATCTTCGTAGGAAATGTACGGCATTTTCAATAAATAAAAAAAGCCAAAAACCATTTTTTATTTTAAATTTATAAAAAATCGAGATCATGCACCTTATTAGCACTACCCCAGATTTGTGCCTCATTTCTGATAGTAGTAATCATACTTCTCAAGGAATTTTTTCATAAAACCCCATGCTTCATTGTATGTAAGACCGCTATCCTCAGGAATAATAATCTTTAGGTAAAGTTTCTTCGGGTATTTTTTCTTGAGCTCAGCAAGACGAAAATCAAGTTCACTGCGATCAAGATAGCTATACTCTTTTTCACCCTGATCACGGAAAGAGATTTTTTCTCCCTTTGCATTTTTTTCATAACGCACATCAACAACATATTTGCCTTTGGCACTACGCGCCGGCTTAATTAACTTGTCATACTTAACCTTAAGCTCGTCAAAATTACCCTGAAGCGACTGAAAAAGACCATCGGCCTTGTCTATTTGCCCCTGTAACATCAACGTCTTACTTTTCTGTTCTTCAACAGTCTTGAGTAGTTCATCACGCTCGTTATTCAAACTGATAATACGATTTTCATTGCTGGTAATGGTGGCATTTTGTGCTGCCACTTCTTCATTAAGTAATACGATAGCACGTTGTGAATTTTCATTTTCATCTTGCTGCTGCTTGAGTGATAGCTGAATTATTAGCAGCTGCTTTTCCCGATCACTCAGCTGATTACTCTTTTCCTCATCAATCTCTTTCGCCTGCATCAGGGCCATACGTAACTCAGACAGCTGATATTGTGCCTGAGCAAGACGCTCTTCCAGAGTCTCATTAGTCTCATTGGCGCTACGAACCATCTCTTCTGCAAGACGTTCTGACTCCATGGTATTGCGCAGCTCCTGTACCAGCTCCCAGTTACGCATGACCACAACCACACTGGTGATCATAAAGATCATCACCACGACCATCATAATATCGGTAAAGGAAGGCCAGAATGACTCGTGGCCATTCTCACTGTCACTATGCGTCCGCAGATTTGTAAATCCCTGCTGCATCGTTATCTACTCGTCTCCGCCAAGGCGGAAGCCTTCACGTAAAATCTGTTTGATGACCTTGATATCGTCAGTCAATGGCAGCGTCTGCTGTTGCACCGTCTCGATCACCGAACGTAACTCACGTGTTGCCGACAACATTTCTCCCTGCATGTTCTGCATCAGAAAAGCGGTCTTCTCAAGACTGCTGACCAAACCCGCAATATCGTCGACCAGCGTATCACCACTACGTGAATATCGAGGCAGAATATGAAGCGTGGTCAACTGCTCAATCGAACTAAAAAGACGCGTCTGCACATCGTTAAACTTCAGGAAGAAATAACCATAAAAAAGATAACAAAGAATCGCCGTCATAGTCGTAGAAAGTGCAGTCGACATGCCATGGATTACCGTACCCATATTATCCATATTGCCTGTACTACCACCACTTCCACCCAGAAGATCAGAAGCACCGACCAGGGCGATAGAAAGAGAGACAATGGTGCCAAAAACACCCAGGAGGATCATACTGTTATTGATAAAGCGGGGAAAACTGCTGCGAGTACTCTCATCAGCCACCAGTGTAGCGGCAAGAGCACTATGGTTAACCGTTACACCACGTGAATCGAGCATCCGTATCATCTTATAACGGCGGGCAATAATGGATTTATCCGATACTTTCAGTTCTGGAGATTCAGCCTCAGCCTCCATCGCTTTCAGGAATCTGGCCACTTGCCGCTCTTCAAACGCATAACTCAGCAACAGCCTGACTAACTTGGCCAAACCCAGTAGAAACAGCAACAGGATCGCTGTATTAAACACCGCACCAGTATTGGTAATCTGATCAGAAAAATAGACCTGGGCGAGAAAATCATTATTCAAAATAATTAGCAGGATCGCCCCGCCACCAAGCGTAGTCATACGCATCAGAACCGAAAGACTGTGGTTATTCATAGTGAGTCATTATCCAAATCAACGAAACAGGAACGAAAGAAACTGTTGCAGATTATATCCGATCCCGATCGGAGGGTGTGCGTCAGTTGAACACTAAAAATATGTTGTTTAATATTTTTTCCAGAAAAAAGGGCCGAAGCCCTTTAAGTATTATTGAGTTCATAACTGAACTGAAGTGAGACCATTGTCATTCATGAATACAACATGATTAGTAGAGTCTGTGTCTCACCTCAGTCTCAGAGACTACTGACGAATCACCAGATTAACCTGAAGCGAATCGATTGTGTCACGAATCACGTACTCAAAGCGTAAATCCATACTCTGATTCATATTAAGGCCTAGACCTGCACCAATCATGATGCCATCATCATCGCCAATATCCAGGCCAATACGACCGAGCACACTCAGATTGTCTTTTAATGGCAGTTCAGCCACTGCGGTACCCCAAAGACCATTGGCCTTTGTTTTGACCTTGCCAAAGACGCCCAGATTCATTTCAAAATTACCGCTATCCATATAACCCACTTCTGCTGAGAGCTTCACATTCTCAGCTTTAATCGGTAACGGCAAACCTGCGAATATTTGAAATCCAATTGCGCTGTCACCAAAATTGGCATCATTCAAACCAAGACCACCACCAAAATATATCTTTTTCGCATCAATACCTGCAGCACTCACCTGCGCTGTGGCCATCATCAAAGCAAAAACCATTGCTAATTTGTTCATTACAATCAACTCCCATTATGATTTAAAGTATATTCAGTATCTTGCTAAAAAATTACTTCACCTCACATTTTATCTGAGCAACAGCAGTCGCTCATCTTTTTTCTATCGACACATAACTGGTTTGCACATTGCCAGTATAGACTTGTCGCGGCCGGATTATCCTTCTACCCGCATCTTCATTTTGTTCTTTCCACTGCGCAATCCAGCCGGGTAAACGTCCAATCGCGAAACACACGGTAAACATATCTGTGGGAATACCAATGGCATGCAACAATATGCCACTGTAAAAATCAACATTAGGATAAAGCTTACGCTCGATAAAATAATCGTCTTTAAGCGCCAGCTCTTCCAGTCGTTGCGCAATTTCCAGCAGCGGGTCATGCCTGTCGATTTTGCACAGCACTTTATCACAGGCCTCCTTCAGTATCTTTGCGCGTGGATCAAAGTTACGGTATATACGATGACCAAAACCAAACAACCGGAATGGATTACTTTTATCCTTGGCATCACGCACACACTGCTCGGGCGATATCCCGCCCTGATGGATGCGCTCCAGCATCTGCATCACCTCGACATTGGCGCCACCGTGTAACGGCCCCCATAATGCAGAAACCCCCGCTGCACAGGAAGCAAACAGATTAGCCCCAGCGGAACCCACAGTGCGCACCGCTGAGGTGCTGCAATTTTGCTCGTGATCTGCATGCAAAATGAAGAGCAAATTTAATGCATCTTCTATTTCCGGTGTAATGATGTACTGCTTATAAGGCAGTGAAAACATCATATGCAAAAAATTCGCGCAGTAGCGCAGATTTGGGTCGGGATAAATATAAGGCAAACCCATCGAGCGGCGATATGAAAAAGCCGCAATCGTGCGTACCTGACTAATAAGGCTGGCGACACTTTCCAGCATCATGGTCGAATTGTCCACGACCAGATGCTCTTTGTGCACACACGCCAGATGATTCAGCGTCGCCGATAAAATTGCCATCGGCGGAGCATCTGCAGGAATATGCTGAAACTGGTCTTTTACATCTTCATGCAGCAATTCATGCGTAGTCAATTGCTCACGAAATTCAGCCAGCTCCTGTAAAGTTGGTAGCTTGCCAAAAATCAGCAACCAGGCCACCTCAACAAAATTGGGTTTTGGCTGGGTGGTGAATTCTTCAACCGGAATACCACGATATCGCAGAATCCCCTTATCACCATCAATGTATGTAATCGCGCTTTTACAGATCGAAGTATTGCCAAGCGCAGGATCGTAACTGGTCATACCCGTCTTCGCCAGCAATGATGACATATCGATTGCCTTCTCGCCTTCCGCTCCCTCAATCACAGGCAACTCAATACGCTGATCACCCACCATCAAAATTGCAGTTTCCGTCATAATCACGACCCCGTGCAGCTATCATTGAAATTATTTTTTTCAAGTATGAACCAAATTCTATTCAAAAAGAACAATCCGCCTGCTCACCATGCAGATTAATTTTCAGCAAACGCGGACTATCACCACCCTCTTCAACTCATTTATAATGGCAAGGCAGCTACCATTCACCTGCCTGATTTGATCGTCAGAACACGGGAGCACCTCCAATGAAACTTAATTACTTTGCTTTATGCCTGACCATCGTCTGCCTGCCCGCCTGCACCTGGGTCGAAACCACCAAGGAAGGCAGTGAAGTGATGCTGGTAAAACCATTCAACGTCAAAGACTGCCTTAAACTTGGCACCACCAGTGCGACCACCACCTACAAAGTTGGCATCATCACCCGTGAAGATGAAACCGTTACCGAAGAACTGATCACCCTCGCCAAAAACCGCGCTGCCGAACTGGGCGGTGATTCCATCGTCGCCACCGGCCCGGCCGTTGAAGGCAAAATGAGTTTTGATATTTATCAATGTGCCGAGTAAAAATCAGGCGAGCCTGACAGCCATCAAATTCTAGATAGACACATCAGTGTTTCAAAATGGCGGGTGTAAGGAAACATATCAAAAATCTGCAGGCTCTTTATTTCATAGCCATCTTTAAAGTCCGAATAATCTCTGGCTAAAGTCTCAGGATTACAGCTGGAATAATAGATAAAGTCAGGCTCAATTTGTTTGATCTTATTGATGATGAAAGCATTCAGGCCACGACGTGGCGGATTGACAATGACCGCATCAAATTTTTTATTTGAATCCAGCAAAAAACTTTCCACATCCACGGCATGAAATTCAACATGGCTGTTATTTAATCTGGCCGAGGTTCGGGCGCAATCGATGGCATCCTTTGAAATCTCTACCCCCGTCACATTTTCACAGCCTCTTGAGGCATAAAAAGAAAACGCGCCGACACCGCAATAGAGATCAATCAACGACCCTGGTTTGTCCAGTGAAATACTATTTGCCACCGCACCATAGAGTTGTTTTGCAATTTCGGGCGTCACCTGAAAAAAACTACGCGCTCCCAGAGCCAACTGGAATTCGTCAAACTGATGAATAATCGCCTGCTCCGGGCTTAACACAATTTCTTCATCGCCTTCCAGTATTGCCTGATGCACCGGCTGAATGTTGGCGGTGACCACCTTAATCATATTGGGTAATTCAATCAGCTCGGCGGCGGCTTTTCTTAACCGATCCAGCGACTCCTTCGAACGCAGAACAAAACGAATTAAAAATTCACCCGCTGAGTTTTCGTCGCTTTTAGTTATTAATACAAACTTGAGCTCGCCTTTTTTATTTTTAATGTCGTAGGGGATAATTTTATATTTAACCAGAGCCGCCTTCAGAATCGGCAGCAGCTCGTTAACACCTTGCGCATGCAGTGGACAATGCTCCAGTTCCTGATACTGCCCCTGAGCATTGGTTAAGCCAAAGGTAATTTCACCGTTTTGCATAAACACCGAGAACTTTGCCTTGCTCCGGCTCTTTTCGACATTGCCCAGGCCTATGGTTGGCTTAAAGCAATCAACCTGATCAGGAAAAAGGTTTTTTAGTTTTTCTTCTTTATAGGCCAAAGTTTCCGGATAACTTTTGTCCAGAAGGTGACAGGAAGTACATTGTGATTGGAGAAAATATGTACATTGCATAATGTTTTCAGCTTAGCATGATTTATCCATTTTAAACGAAGCCGTCCAGATCAAACTCAATAAAATCATAAACATAAAACCCTTATGCAAATGAGACTTATTGACATCTTCATGCCGTGGTGGTAGTAATAACGGACAGTACTTGCGTACTAAGCCTGACGACTGCTCATCACCGATGCAGTCACACACCTGACGATAGCATCACCCATCGCCTAACAGATATATCCGTGCATACCTTTGCACTCGTATCACTCCATGGAGGAGACACAAATGAAAAAAATATTTGTTTTACTGTACGGCATCACCACCTACCTGCTGGGCTCTGCCGCCCTGGTTTACCTGATCGCATTCCTGTTCAATCTGTACGTACCGAAATCAATCGACTCCGGCACATCAATGGGCATGACCTCAGCCATCATCATCAACCTTTGCCTGATTGCCATGTTTGGTATGCAGCACAGCATCATGGCAAGATCCGGCTTCAAAAAATGGCTGACAAAGATAATCCCAAAAGCCGCCGAGCGCAGCACCTTCATGCTGGCCACTGCCATCGTTACCTTCGGCTTGTGCTTTCTCTGGCAGCCCATAACAGACATTGCCTGGCAAGCGGAAAACAAAATACTGTACAACACGTTACTGGCAATTGGCCTGGCCGGATGGGCTGTTGTTTTTTATGCCACCTTCCTGATCAATCATTTTGATTTGTTTGGCCTGCGTCAGGTCTGGCTGTATTTCAACGATAAAGAATACACCCACCTGCCGTTCAAACTGCACTCCCTCTACCGGCATGTGCGCCATCCGATCATGTCGGGCGTATTCATCGGCATCTGGTTCACACCCGTAATGACCATAGGCCATTTGTTGCTGGCACTCGGCATGTCTGCCTACATCATGATTGGCGTCTATCACGAAGAGGGAGACCTGATCAAAGTCTTTGGTGATCGTTATTTAAGGTACATCAAATCAACTGCGAAGTTTTTTCCCTATCCGGGCAGAAATAAATCAGTTGATAGAGACTCGCTAAGCACAGAAGCGTAAATCAGTGGCCAGGGATGGCTGGTTTTAAATTTGATTAAAGAGAGATCTCTTTAATCAATAGAATGCTCCACAATTGTTAATTCTTATTATTCGGATTAATTAGTGGTAGTGGGTGTTATACGGTGCATCCATACACCATACACTTTGGGCTCGCTATGCTCGTGCAAATTCGATCCACTTTAATTCATACAATAACTGCAAAGTAAGCAGAGAAAATCCTGAGCTAGTATATTAAAGACAACTGTATTCTTACTCCGGTTTTTATATCACAACATCTAGACTTCAATTATGACTTAAACTTCATCATCTATCTGAGCATGATATATTTGTCGAAAATCATCGAGAACAGCTTCCCGTTTTTCCTTCTCGTACCCAGTACTTATAAGCACCATACGCGCCAACTCCAGGCTCGCTTCTACATTTTCAGACACGGCGGCGGACGCGCCTAGTTTTCGTAATTTTCGGCATTGATCCAGATTATGACCTCGCACGAAGATATTTATTTCTGGATGTGTTTTTCGTAGTGATGAAACGACTACCTCAGCAGTGTCCGGATCATTCAGTGTCACAACAATGGTTTGAGCATTTCTGGCTCCAGCAGCCTCCAGTAACTCGTGGTTGCGCACATCTCCATAATAGACGGGATTCCCTTTTGCTCGTTCATTCGAGACCAGTAAGGCATTAGAATCCAGCGCCACGAATGACTTGCCAACAAGTGACAAAATCTCTCCTATTCTATGCCCTACACGACCAAACCCTACTAGTACAATAGGCGCCTTAACAGGCAGCTCAATGTCATCATCTGTGACCATGTACTGATCTTTAATAAGGCGCTTAGCAACATCTGCCAGTACTGGTGTAGTCAGCATACTTAGCAAGACTATTAGCAGGAGTTGTTGAAATAATTCCTCAGTTAGAACGTTAGACTGAAAAGCTAAAGAAAAAATCACCATGGCAAATTCACCACCCTCTGCAAGTACTAGTGCAATTGCAATACCATCTCTATTCTTAAGCCCGAAGCATCTAGCAAGCGGGAAAAGCACCGCAGCTTTTATAAATACCAACAAGGCCACCATTCCAAATGCAAACAGTGGATTTTTTATCAATAGATCGAGGTTCAAAGACATACCCATCGACATGAAAAAGAGCCCTAGCAGAAGGCCCCGAAAAGGCTGTATTTCTGCCAGTACCTGGTGCCTATAAAATGAATCAGAAATAAGTAAACCCGCTAAAAATGCACCCATAGCCATAGATAGACCTGCATGTTCAGTGACCAGGGCAGTACCCAGAACGATAAGAACCGCGGAGGCCGTAAAAACTTCCGGGCTATTGGAAAGAGCGACACGATGCAGGAGTGGGTGTAAAAAATATCTTCCCAGTAGAACAACTGACCCCAGGATTAGTAGTGATTTAGCCAGCACCAGCCCAATGTTTTCACCCATACTTAATTCAGGCATGGCCAATAATGGCACAAAAATCAACAGCGGAACGACTGCAAGGTCTTGCAGCAATAACACCGAAAATGACGCTCGCCCATAAATCGACGTCAGCAATTTTTGTTCGGAAAGCAGCTGAAGTACAAATGCTGTAGATGAGAGCGCAAGTGCAAGACCCACCAATATTGCAGTACCCAAAGGGAAATCGAAAAAGATATAACTCACAGCGCCTATCAAAACACCAGTGATTGTCACTTGAAGAGTGCCGAGGCCAAATACCAAACGCTTCATTTTCCAGAGGCGTGAGGGCTTTAGTTCGATGCCAATAACAAACAGAAGAAGCACAACCCCGATTTCTGCCAGATTTCCGATTTCACTTATATTGCTGATTAAGCCTAATCCTGATGGCCCAACGATGACGCCCGCGATTAAAAAACCCGGTACTGCACCTAATCTGGCAGCACGAGAAAGCGGAACAGCAACCACCGCTGCAAATAACAAAATAATGATATCTAGAAGATAGGGTGAAATCACGAATTACATCTAAAGGTAATAATGTTAGATACAATCGTACGTACAATACCTGCAAAGAGCAATACAGAAAATATTCACATTAAACGATTTCAACAACTAATCCAATTTTATTACTGGAAAAAATGTGCAAATATTATTGCACTAACTACAAATAATACTAATACCATTATAATTTCTTCGTTTTCCTTCACCGTCCCCCAGACAAATCCAAAGAAATTAGCGATTTTATCTATATCAAAAATAAAACCAATAATAGCAGCGCCAAACAACATCGATGGCCACCACTCCACTATGAACTGGTATTCCCGTATTAGAACGTCCATGCTTGCAGATCGGCCACTGGCAAACATAGACAAAAAAGGTCCAAAGATTAATGTCATAGCCGCGACGAACACAACAAAAAACGATGAAAAAACCCGATCATAAAATGTGATCGGTTCCTGCTTGCTCTTACGCAAGTGGGCTAAACGCCTGATCTCGGCATTTAATTTCTGAAGCTTCTTTTGATCCTGTAATAAATACATAGAACCGCAGCTCGGGCAGCGAGGCGGATTGGGTGGCGCGCCATTAATATGATATTCGCAATCCCTACAAATATAAGACATGGTTATAAACTCGTGAGAAGCTTAAAAAGCAATTAATTCAATTTAATCGTATTAGTTACCCGGCCAAATGAATTCTACTCGAATACCACTGGGCTCATAACACATCATGTGCTTTGCGGGCCCCTGTCGTAATAACTCGGGTGAAAATTCAATTTTAATACCGTTATCAACCAGCTTCTTATGAATGGTATTCAAGTCGTTTTCATTATCAACATGGAAAGCAATATGATGCAAACCCACATTGCTGTTTTTATTGAATGAATTTACCGGCTCTTCTTTAGTCGCCCAAAGCGTCAGCATAATAGAGCCATCACTGACAAAGATAGCAGGATACTCCTCATCCCTACGCACCTCTTTCCAGCCCAGAAAAGCAGTAAAAAACACAGCACTTTCTTCCAGATTAGAAACGGTGAGACCGATGTGGTGTAAGCCTTTTGTCAGGAGCGTATTCATGGTTTTATTTTATATATCAATATTGGTTATTTGCGATTCAATTCAAAAACAAAAAGCATTCACCGCAGAGTCGCGGAGACACAGAGAAAAGCCTGAGTTCGTATATTAGTAACAACTGTGTTCCGACCCCAGTTTTCTACGCGTGGGCAAAAAAACTTGCCCACCCTACTTGGCTAATTCATCGAAATTTATTGATGATACATTCAGTTCTGGCCCTTGGTAAACTACGACAGATCTAGCGCCGGCCCCAGCCGCCATTTCTCTTAGCGCCCTTATTTCAACAACAGTAAGTCCTCCTTCGTTTTTTTCCATTACGTGCATTATTATTGAAGGAGATGGAGTAAATAGACCCTTGCTAAGAACTTTATGTATTATTTTCTCAAGTAGTTTTTCCCCACCTATAAAATCTGAAATAATACCCCTCGGGTGAGAAAATGGATTTAGGCTTTTAATGTTTGCCGCATTACCAAAAGCAACAACTTCTTTTTTACCATTTTTTAATACCTTTATCTCGATTAGTGGCTTTTCATCAAATACGCTTAGTGTCTTTATGTCTGTTACTTTAATACGGTACTCCCATATTTGAACATACAGGATCGCACTCAAATTACTCAATATATTTCGAAGCATAATTTTTTGCGCTACTAACGTTCTAGCTAAGAGGCTCGGCGCTTTATGCCGAGTCCTGCGCGTTTTTTGCGCGAACTTGAGCGCCTTGTATGGTCAAATCCCTTCATAAAAAATCCTAAGTGATAAAGTTAAGCTCGTAACCTGTAGTAGCAAGTTACCGGTTCAGTAATCCGATGAGCGATGGGTCTGCGAGACCGTTAACAAGCGTGGA
>JAOUNI010000097.1 GCA_029881035.1 Gammaproteobacteria bacterium
TAATCCGTCCAATGATTGTTGTGGCTGCCAGGAAAGGCGTGTTGCGTGCGCAGGAGGTACCTTGGTTGAAAGTAAAGTGAGTGCTTGCTGGGGTTGCGATGTGATCTCAATTTTTAAAGCGTCAATAATATTATCACCTGGTGATCGAATGACACTGATCAAAGCATCACTGGAACTTTCGGATTCATGATTGATGCTTTCATGCGGCTGGTGAGCAGAGCTAGTGAGCGCAGAAAATAGGAGTAATGAGCCTGCAATAATCTTCAACATTATAAGACCGCCCATGCAAATATGTTTATACAGGTATTAACGCTCAGTTTTTTTGAAATTTATTTTTTACAAAAAAAATGGCTTTTTTAGTGCCTGTTTCTATTCCGGTTTATATCAGCTTTATATTTAACTTACAACTGGTTACATAGGGTACGTGGTTTTTTGCTTTATATATGTTACAAAAGACACAGAAAAGCGTTGTATTTCTCAGACAATCGTGTGAATGACAAGCAAAACAAAACAGCTAAAGCAGGAATATACATGCAAAATTATATGGTTATGTGGATATGAATTAACATCCCAGGCTGTTCGGTATTTCAGATTTCTCCTGAAAATAAGAAGACTAAAGTGTTGCGGATATGAGCACACTATGAATGAAGACCCTGGAATTACATGGCCAAGAGTCATCGCTTTGATCGGAGTGAACAAGTCGGTTTAACAGGTCGGTGAACACTATCTGCGTCGCCATTGCAGCGTTAAAAACAGGCTCAAAATGCTCATTTATTACACATAAGTTTCGCTTTTTCGCCTATTTTTGCCTTGCATCCGCTGCCTCGAGAGCGTTCTCCAAAGGCCTGTTAAAGGTTATGTTTCGGATACGGTTGTCATGTTTTTCATATAATTGTTTGTAAAATTTTGTGGATGATATGTTAATGTTTGGTCTTATTTGATTTCTTTAACACAATATGAATATCCAATGACAAATACATTACAAATTTCCAAGACTCCCGTGTCAAATCTAGGCCCGCACCACTTTGTGTCGATGCTACTGTCGGTAATATTTATTACCTGGACTGTCAGTGCCGCTGCTTCAGGTTTTATCACTGAAGACTTTCTGCTTTCCGATACCGACAAAGAAAAGCGTGTCGGTGAGGCGTATTACCGTGCCGATCAGCAATGGATGGTATATCAGGCAGAAGTGGCTGATGAGAATCCTTTCTATCAGATTTATCTTAAAAACCTAACTAACGGTAAGGTGCAGCAGGTGTCGCCTGGTGTTGGCAAAACCACTTGTTCGTGGATTCATCCTTCGGAAGATAAGGTGCTGTTTTCTTCCACGCATGATGATCCTGAAGCCAAAGCCAAGATGACGGCAGAGCTGGAGAGTAGAAAATCTGGTGAACGCAAATCCTATGCCTGGGATTACGATGAGCATTACGATATTTATGAAACCGATCTGGAAGGCAATAAGATCAAGAATCTGACTAATGTGCTGGGTTATGACGCGGAGGCTTCGTGGTCACCGGATGGTAAGTATATTGCATTTGCTTCCAATCGACGGGCCTACATCGAACAATTGACTGAGGAAGAAGCTGCATTGTTCAAGAAAGATCCTTCCTCGATGATTGATATCTATATCATGAATGCAGATGGCTCGAATGTAAAGCGATTGACCCATACCACAAGATACGACGGCGGTCCATTTTTCAGCCCGGATGGTAAGCGCATCGTGTGGCGGCGTTTTTCACCGAGTGGCCGCGAAGCTGAAGTGTTTACCATGAATATTGACGGTTCCGACCAGAAACAGATTACGCGCTTGACAGCACTGTCGTGGGCGCCTTTCTATCATCCTTCCAATAAATATATTATTTTCTCAACCAACATTCATGGGCACCGTAATTTTGAATTATATATGGTGGATGTCGATGGCAGGCATGAACCGGTACGCGTGACCGATAAGGAAGGATTTGATGGTTTGCCCGTGTTTACGCCCGATGGGAACTATCTGACCTGGACCAGTGACCGTGTGCCGGCTAAGAAGGGGCATCTATTTCATGGTAAATGGAATCATGAGAAAGCGATGAAAAGTCTTTCACTTAAAAAATGATCGCTCAATTATTTCTGTTGATTGAAAATATCTGTTGCCTGTTTTGCTCCAGGGTTTAACAGTCTGTTAAGGGTGTTTTCTGTCTTTGTTCTTATTTGTATGGTTATTGTCGGTAGTATTT
>JAOUNI010000069.1 GCA_029881035.1 Gammaproteobacteria bacterium
CAACCAGACGCTCAGCGCATTAACGCGTGGAAAAGCCACGTCGCGAGCACCAATTTGCAGAGGGATAAGATAGTTAGCAAGGAAACCTGTCAGAGCAGGAATCTGGAAGCCAAGAATCATGGCCGCACCGTGGAAATACAACCAGACGTTATAGTCGCCCGGGTTGTTAGTAATGGTTGGTCCCATTGAACTAAGTTCTGCACGCATTAACAGGGCCATTAAGCCTGCTAGTGCGAATGCTGCGATTGATCCAATAAGATATAACAAACCGATTTTTTTATGGTCTGTTGTAAATATCCAGTCTTTTAATACATGCATCATCTCAAGAGTTCCCCTTGAATATATAGATTCTTATTAATTATGAAAAATGTGTTTAGTTCGAAGCTAAATTCTGTTCCAGATTTTTAGCTTCTGCTTTATACCAGGCAGTGAACTCTGCTTCTGGCATGGCAATAATTTTGCCGGCCATGCGTGAATGCAATAATCCACAGTACTCTGCGCAGGTGACTACGTGCTCACCCGGCTCCTGAGGGTGGAACCAGATGTAGGTGACACGACCGGGCATGGAGTCTTCCTTGATTCTAAAGTCAGGGATGTAGTGGCTATGTAATGTGTCACGGCTGGTCATGCGCAGCACGATCGGAGTGCCGGCAGGTACGCGTAATTCGTTGTACGATTTAACACCGTTGGGATAGGTGTAATCCCAGCTCCACATGGCTGATTCGAGTTTGATTTCCATGCTGTTTTCAGGCACGTTACGGTAATCGTTGTACAGTTCCCAGCCTTTAGCCGCCATGTACAGATCCTCAGCGAGGAACATGAAAACAGGGATAACCGCCCAGCCAATCGCGCTAACGGTGGACATGGGTTTCTGTGAGCCCTCTTGCTCGTCGCTGCGGCGGCGATACTTGATCATAAAATACACCATAATAATGGCAAAAGCGGCACCAATAATAGTGATGCTCACCATGACTTCGTGCCATAGATGGTCAAAGCCTTTGACATTGTCAGCAATTTCTTGTGCGTATCCACTTGCTGGTAGGACACTGGCGATTAAGCCGATTAAGGATGATGTCAGGCTTAACCCTGTCATTCCGAACTTGTGCATGTTTTCTACTCCTGGTTTTTCTTCTTATTGATCTTCACTCTAAAGGCGAAGAGCGTTATAAAAATTCCTGATAGCAGGGAGGCAACGCCTACTAGCAGTGGTATGTTCAATGTGTATTTGCCTTCTTCAAAATTGTAGCTAAAGCAAACACCTGCCAAAATATCAATGACCCGACCGGCCTGGGAGATCTTTTCCCAGTCGGCTTCAACCAGAGCGAGGTTTAAATCCCTCACCTTGAATTCCGCGCCGCTCAAATAACGTGCAACACGTCCCTTTGGTGTTACAAATATGAAAGCATTTGGGTGTACGAATACTTTGTCTCTAGATGACCAGAAATACCGTATACCTAAACTTTCGGTAAGACGTGTTATGTCTTCCGGGTTTTTCATCACTGAAAGTTTCCAGCGGTCTTTCAGTTCTTCAGGCACCCCTACTTTGTGGTGACTGAAGTGACCGAGTGATTCAACAGTATCATTTTTATCAAAGGATATTGTTAAAGCCCGGTAGTCACGACCGGGTTCGGTCTCACTTAATTCAATCAAACGCTTAGCCAGATACTTGTTTAAGGTTTCACATATACCATCGCAGGTGTAGTATGAAAACAGCAGTATCAGGGGTTTGCCCATCTGCTCAGCGAGCGTGAATTCGTTTCCATTGTCATCCAGTAGCACAAAGTTTTTGTCTACTGGAGTACCGAGGAATTTAGCTTCGTCGATTCTGACGACACCGGGATCCAGGGTTGAATTCACATTCCCATCGTAAACCGCATTTGCCTGTGCGGACACCAACAAACAAAGCGTAAGCAACAACGCCTGTTTAAAATAAATTGTAGTTATCGACACAAACTTAAAATCATTTAAAGCTAAATGCTGTTTCCAAATTCCTACCAAAAGTACATTTGAGAGACAACAAAGAACCAGATGATGTCTACAAAATGCCAGTACAACGAACCTGTTCTGACCACTACGTGATTAATCGTGCCGTATAGCGCAGGAATTAACATTGCCAAAAAGATACCGAGACCAACAATAACGTGCGAAGCGTGTAATCCTGTAATAGTGAAAAATACCGAGCTATAAATATTTGTTGAGATAGTAAAATCCTGATGGAACAGGTGATTCCACTCATACATAGACATACCCAGGAAAGTCAGGCCCAGTAACATGGTGACGACCAGTAATTTTCTGAAGCTCGCCTCATTGCCGTGTTCTAATGCTTCTTCTGCATAATGAATGGTGAAACTCGATGATAGCAGTATCGCAGTCATGACCAGAGGCAGTACGGAAGGCATATCAACGGTACCTGCTGGCGGCCATTCAGGCGCGTTCAGGCGCATGATCCAGTAGCTGGCAAAAGTCGGCAGGAAGATGAGTGCTTCAGCAAGGATGAACCATCCCATGGCGCCGAAACCAAGTCCACGCATTTCCGGGAACTCGGCACCACCAATGGCTTCACGTACCCAGCCGATAATGCCCATGATGATGAGTGGTGCGCCAACGCCTAAACAAAGAACGGCGCCAAAGGGCTGATGATTTACAAATTTAAAGATGAAGGCAAGAGGTATGAAAAATAATATACCGATGCTAATTACCAGGGGCCAGGGTGTTGTAGGTGCCCCATGTGCATGTGCTGCATGATCACTCATGTTCCGGAATCCTCAGAAAAGTATTAATTATTATGTGTATTTGCAACTGAAGTTGCTGGGTTACTTCAGGCTATTGAAGTAAGCCGCAACGTTGGCCACACCTTCAGCATTTAACGATTGAGCCATAGGCGTCATGAGGTCGTTCTTTCTGGTGCCCTGCTGGAAGGATCTAAGCTGGTTTTCAATATATTTGATGTTCTGACCAGCCAGGTTTGGCCATTCAGGATTCATGGCATGGCCGTCAACACCATGACAACCGATGCAAACTGCTGCCGTTTCTTTGCCAGCTTCTATGTCAGCGGCATGGCTGTTACCAAACGCCAGTAATGAGCAGAAAATTCCTAATACAGTTGCTTTGTTCACTCTATATATCTCCAATTATTGTTATTAATTATCTGGAGTGGATGTCGTGCCTGATCTTATTTTTCTTGAGTTAAACCGGAGGTCAACCTAGTGTAAATCCAGCATGTCACCTGGAATTTATCCCTGCCCAGATTTGATGGCGGAATACTAGCATTTGCAGTGGTGGCTTTCAATAACGAGTCTAAGATTTATTATCATTAATATTAATAAACATCGTTTGTCGATAGAAATCTTATGGTTCGACGTTTTTTTCTTTTAATAACCATAACTTAGAAATTATTGAAATGGTATCAACGTTAGTATATTAGATAATAATTATATTCAAAACGTATTGTAATGAGTGAGATATTAGAATCGGCGTTAAATTATGAGAAATTTTTAACATGAACACAGAATAAAAAAATATGTATTTATTATGTGTAGATGTATCTGGACAGTATAAGTCCATAGATATATCGAGCAATAAGAGGTATGTCTAATTGGTTGATATTAGATTGAATTCACGAGCCTGTGATTAGTTAGGGTTAGCATCTAGCCCTCCCTGATCAGGAGCTGAATGAAGACCTGGTGGCCTTATCCAGATTAAGAGTGATTATGGGCGATCATCTATGATTTCTTCTTTGCTTTGAACCAGAAAGTCCTGTTTTTTAATATCCATGGTTAACAAGGCGCTACTAGCTACGTAGACAGAAGAATAAGTACCCACCACAATGCCGATGATGAGTGCGGCGGCAAAACCGTGAATGACCTCACCACCAATAAAAAACAGCGCTAGCACCACAATTAATGTGGTGAACGATGTCATTAATGTACGTGACAAAGTTTGATTAATAGAAAGATTAATAATGTCAGCCGGTTCAGTTTTTCTGACGTTTCTGAATGTTTCACGAATACGATCAAGCACGACCACGGTATCGTTTAACGAATATCCAATAATAGCGAGTACGGCGGCAAGTACGCTCAAATCAAAATCCAGTTGGAAAATTGAAAAGAAACCTACAGTAATGATGACGTCGTGTATCAAAGCAAGAATTGAGCTTACAGCTGATTTAAACTGAAAACGAAGACTGACATAAACAAGAATAAAAAATAGTGCAACCAACATGGCCATGCCACCCTGGTCGCGCAGTTCAGCGCCCACCTGCGGGCCTACGTATTCAACACGGCGCATTTCAATTTTCTGATCACTGTCCTGCTTGAGTGTTGCGAGTACTTTATCGCTGATAGTCGCTTTATTGGTGTCGCTAGAAGGTGCTATGCGTATTAAAACGTCTTTACTAGTACCAAAGTTTTGTACCTGGGCATCTTTAAAGTTGTTGCTGGCTAAAGCGTTACGAATAGACTCAATATCAGCATCATTGGGATAACCAACTTCAATTAGATAACCACCGGTGAAGTCGATACCAAAATTAAGGCCATTTTTAGCCAGGCTGGCGATGGATAAAACAATTAACAGCAATGATGCAGCAAGAGCAATTTTACGTTTGCTCATAAAATCAATATTCATCTTTCCGTGTAAAAGTTGCATAGTTTTATCTCGTGTACGCGTTAAATCTTAATTATATGGATATTTTTTTGAGGTTACGATTGCCGTAAACAAAGTTCACAATAGCGCGTGTTCCTACGATAGCAGAGAACATTGAAGTCAGGATGCCGATACTCAAGGTCACAGCAAAGCCCTTGATCGGGCCTGTACCAAGGCTGAACAAAACGATGGCGGCAATTAAGGTAGTGATGTTGGCATCGGTAATGGTACTAAAGGCTTTCTCATAACCGGCGTGAATACTGGCCTGTATAGAATTACCATTTTTCAATTCTTCTCTGATGCGTTCAAAGATAAGAACGTTGGCATCGACTGCCATGCCTACTGTTAATACGATACCGGCAATGCCCGGTAGCGTTAAAGTGGCCTGTAACAGGGAGAGAATAGCGATCAGCAGTACCAGGTTAAAAGTCAGTGCCAGATTGGCAATGAGGCCGAACGTTTTGTAGTAAACAGCCATGAAGATAAGCACTAACACAAAGCCGATCATGACCGAACGGTAGCCCTGTTGTATGTTATCTGCTCCCAGATTTGGACCAATAGTACGTTCTTCAATGATTTCAATCGGTGCTCTAAGAGAACCGGCGCGAAGTAATAAAGAAAGGTCGCGAGCTTCCTGTGATTCCATACCGGTGATCTGGAATCTTGCACCAAATACACCTTGAATGGTTGCAACATTGATAACTTCTTTGGTGGTGCTGCGCTGTTTCACCATTTCGTCGCCGACCATTTTGGTTTCGACTTTATTTTCGATGAAAACAACGGCCATTTTGTGACCGACATTTTCTCGTGTAGTGTCATTCATCTTTTTAGCGCCTTTACCATCAAGGCTAACGCTGACAGCAGGTACGCCCTTGTCGGTATCAATGGTTGAGGCAGCATCGGTGATCATGTCACCAGTCACAATAACGCGGCGGCTCAGTAAAACCGGGTCGCCATTGCGTTCGTGGTATAGCAGAGCCTTGACAGGAACTCGGCCCGATTCTTTGGCGCTATACCAGTCATTCACATCCCCTTCAGTGAGTCTGAACTCAAGCGTGGCGGTGCCACCTAAAATGGTTTTAGCACGAGCAGAATCCTGAATACCTGGTAATTGTACAACGATACGTGAATCACCCTGCTGTTGGATAATGGGTTCGGCAACACCCAGTTCATTAACTCGGTTGCGTAAGGTGATGATGTTTTGTTGCAGAGCTAGTTTTTTTTCATCACGGATGGCAACTTCAGTTAACTTTGCTTCGATGCTGAGCTGCTCATCTTGCTGAGTGAAATCCAGTTGACGGAATTGCTTTTTGAGTAAGGGCAAAGCCTGGTTCATATTATCAGTATCACGAAATTCAATACGTAGTGTATTGTCATCTCTGCGCGCATCACTATAACGAACTTTTTCTTCACGTAAAAAGCTGCGTATGTCGGAAAGTAGGCTCTCTTCAACGCGTTTAATGGCTGCATGCATATCAACTTCCATCAGGAAATGAATGCCGCCACGTAAATCCAGACCAAGATACATCGGTGACGCGTTGAGTGAACGAAGCCAGTTGGGTGTGGCAGCAGCAAGATTGAGTGCAACCAGATATTTTTTATCCAGAGCCGCTTTTAATATGTCAGCGGCTTTAAGTTGTACTTGTTCATCGTTAAAACGGACCAGTACTTTGTTGTCGGCTAGTTCGATATGTTTAAAGGTTATGTCTTCTTTCTTTAAAGCGCTTTCAACCAGCAGGCGATCATCTTCCTCAAGCGCCTGTGAGCGGTGAGAAATTTGAACAGAAGGATCCTCTCCATAGAGATTGGGTAATGCATAAATACTACCCATAATTAGCACGATGGCTAACATCAGGTATTTCCACAACGAGTAATGATTCAGCATGGCTGATGGCTTCCTTAGACTTTATTGTTGTTCTTTGATAGTGCCTTTAGGCATAACGGCCTGTATAGAATTCTTTTGTACGTGAATGGTGACGTCTCGGCTAATTTCAAGCGTAACAAAGTTTTCACTGATACTGGTGACTTTACCTAACAGGCCACCCGAAGTAATGACTTCTTCACCTTTTTGCAGGCCAGCAACCATTTCTTTGTGTTCTTTCTGGCGCTTGCTTTGCGGACGAATCAGGAAAAAATAGAAAAGTACGACTAACCCAATAGGTAGTATTAGTGAAGCGAGTGGATCAGCTTGTGTAGCGGCGGCTGGCGCAGCTTCTGCGAGTGCATCAGATATAAAAAAGCTCATTATTGTCCCCAGTGTCTATTTCTTAAAGCGCGATATTATGCCACAGATGCCCAGCGGCATAAGGGTTAATCCTGTATTTTTGCGTAGAATTCTTCTGCGAATTGATCGAAGGTGTCAGTTTCAATGGCTGCACGTATATCACGCATTAAATCCTGATAAAAATGCAGGTTGTGAATCGTGTTCAGGCGAACGCCCAGAATTTCCCCGCATTTGTCCAGATGCCTGAGATAAGAGCGGCTGTAGTTTTTGCAGGTGTAGCAACCGCACTGCTCATCGAGCGGACGGGTGTCATCGGTATATTTGCTGTTCCTGATTTTGATGATGCCGCTATGGGTGTACAAAAATCCGGTTCGGGCATGGCGGGTTGGGATAACGCAGTCGAACATATCAACACCACGGCGCACCGCTTCAATAATGTCGCCCGGGGTGCCTACACCCATCAAATAACGGGGTTTGTCTTCCGGCAGTATCGGCAGGGTTTCATCCAGAACACGATTACGGTCTTCTTCGGGTTCGCCAACAGAAAGGCCGCCAATGGCATAACCATCGAAACCGATTCTGGTGAGTTCAGCCGCAGAACGGTGGCGTAATGCCGGGTACATGCCGCCCTGCACAATACCGAACAGGGCATTGGGATTGCCTTCGTGAGCAGTTTTGCAGCGCTCGGCCCAGCGCAGTGACAGCTCCATGGATTCGCTGGCCTCGGTTTCGGTGGCGGGATATGGCGTGCACTCGTCAAAAATCATGACAATGTCCGAGCCCAGGTCTTTCTGAATCTGCATCGAGCTTTCCGGTGTCAGTTCGACCTTGGCGCCATCGACGGGTGACTGGAAAACCACACCCTTCTCTGAAATCTTGCGCATTTTGGCCAGGCTGAATACCTGGAAGCCGCCGGAGTCGGTCAGTATCGGTCCCTGCCAGTGGGTAAAATCGTGCAGGTCGCCGTGCTTCTTGATGATCTCGGTGCCGGGCCTGAGCATGAGGTGGAAGGTGTTGCCCAGAATGATCTGCGCACCCATGCCCTGCAGTTCTTCCGGGGTCATGGCCTTGACTGTGCCATAGGTGCCCACGGGCATGAACGCAGGTGTTTCCACGCTGCCCCGTTCAAATTCGAGGCGCCCTCGGCGGGCAGTATTGGTTTTATTGAGTAAGGTAAATTCCATATTAAACAGTAATTTATTTGTTCTTATTGAAGTAAATTGTTATTAGTGGGTGAAGTCATGAAATGAACATGGCATCGCCATAACTGAAAAAACGATACCGGTTTTGAATAGCTTCCTGATAGGCATCAAAGATGGATTGTTTTCCCGCAAAGGCACTGACCAGCATCAGCAGGGTCGATTCAGACAGGTGAAAATTGGTGACCATGGCATCGACGCTACGGAACTCATAGCCGGGATAAATGAAGATACTGGTTTCACCAGAAAAGGCTTGCAGCGTACCGCTGGCGGAAGCGGTTTCCAGCGAACGCACGGCAGTGGTGCCAATGGCAATAATGCGGCCGCCCTGATGCTTTGTCTGCTGGCAGGCATCGACGGTGGCCTGGCTGACTTCGAGGTACTCGGAATGCATCGGGTGATCTTCAATAAATTCTGAGCGCACCGGCTGAAAAGTACCTGCGCCGACGTGC
>JAOUNI010000098.1 GCA_029881035.1 Gammaproteobacteria bacterium
TGTTGCCGGTGAAATATCTATGGGCCAAACTGTACTTGATATTGGTTGTGGTGCTGGTGTTGATCTTTGTGTTGCAAGTTTATTAGTCGGTGATAAAGGGAAGGTGTTGGGAGTTGATGTCACACCTGCCATGGTTGAGAAATCAAGGCAGCATGCCGAATTGGCAGGACAATATAATATTACTGTTCATCAGAGTTCATTTGAAAAACTACCTGTTGAGAGTAATAGTATTGATATCGTTATTTCAAATGGTGCTATCAATTTATCTTTGTCTAAAGAAACTGTTTTTTCAGAAATTTATCGAGTACTGAAAAGTAACGGTCATCTGTATTTCTGTGACATGATAAAAGATGAAAATAATCACACAGCCAATTGTTGCGATAAAGAGTCATGGGCTGATTGTGTTGCAGGCACTTTAAAAAGTACGGAGTTGATCAAGATGCTGACCAAGGCTGGATTTAAAGACGCCCTATTATTAAGTACAAATCATTACAAAACATCAGCCTCTACGATTGGTGCGACATTCAGTGCGATGAAATGTTAAATACACTTCTTATTCTTAAGTAAAATTTATAACCCATACCTGTCCGAATTAAAAAATCTTCTGCAATATTTAATGAAAAGTGTCAATTACCTGTCTGGTGTTAGCATCAGAAGCTGATACGCTTTCGTTGCTTGTCAAATAGTTCTCTTAACTCATCTTTGGCCTGTTCGAGCTTCTTATGCTGCTCGTCGTTCAGGCTCTTTCCGGCGCGATTAATATAGAACGTGAGCATGGACATGGCAGAGCGATAAGGATCTGACTTACGACGATGACTGCATTCTGCCGATCGTTTCAACGATTCGGCAATCCTTCGCGGATCGTCAAAGGTAAACACGCCGGGTTCGAGATCGAGCGCGTTGCTAGTCTCGGTTACTCGCTGTGACCAACCATTCTGCTTTTTGTTCGACATAGCTAACTAAATTATGTTCAACGATGAATACGACTATTATTGATCTAATTCTTTGTGGAAACGAGAGTTATTTTTCTATGGAAAATACCATCTTATTTGTGCACTAATTGATTGTTACGACATGACAGGTTTATATTAATATTGAGTCAATGGCCCGAGTAAAATGATGAAACCAATCCAGGAACTGCTTAATCGAATCCACTGGGATGCCGAATTTGGCAAGGGAGAATTTAAATTATGGTTTCTTAATCATCTCGATCAGCAACTGATTAAGTTGCCCTTCAAGGAAATTACGTTTATTCCCGGCGATCATTATTTTTTTCATTATCTTGATGATGAAGGTAACGAACACAGTGTACCTCTGCATCGCATCAAGGCGGTCTATAAAAACGGTGAACTGATCTGGCACCGTGAACACTAAATTAATCGTGACTATTGTTTGTTAATCATATTGGCGTTATGTTGATATTACGTTGGTGATATATAAATAACAGGCGTAATTATGAGCACACCCCGTTGGGAGCATTTCGAGCACGATGCCGATATTGGTGTACGTGGTGTGGGTCCATCGCTGGCGAGTGCATTCGAACAGGCAGCACTGGCGATGAGCGCCATTATTACCGACCTGTCGTTAATCAAAGCAAGCGAAGAAGTTGAAATTCACTGCGAGGAAGCTGACACGGCGTTATTATTCACTGACTGGTTGAATGCGTTGATCTTTCAAATGGCTACACGCAAATTGTTATTCAGCCGTTTCGAAGTGAATATCGATGGTGCAAAGCTATCCGCAAAAGCCAGGGGCGAGCCGATAGATAGAGAAAAACACCAGCCCGCCGTTGAGATAAAAGGCGCTACTTATACTGAGCTGGTCGTGGCAGAGCAGGCAGGAGAATTCGTTGCACAATGTGTGGTTGATGTATAAATAATTTAACCGGAGTATGTTTTTATGGACATTAATCGGTTGCAAAAAATTTCCAGTTTTCAGTGGTGTATTGAACCGCATGATGGCATGCATGTGCCAGCCATTGTCTTTGCCAGTGAAGATCTCATTCGTGACATGGACGACAAGGTATATGAGCAGGTGACTAACGTAGCTCGTTTGCCGGGCATTGTTGAAGCGTCTTACGCCATGCCCGATGCGCACTGGGGTTATGGTTTTCCGATTGGTGGTGTTGCTGCCTTCGACCCTAAACAGGGCGGGGTTATTTCTGCGGGTGGCGT